>JBFELD010000018.1:0-13314 GCA_041552375.1 Kiloniellaceae bacterium
AAGCGCCCGAAGGTCTCGATCATCCAGGCTGCTTTTTCCGGGGGCGGCCGGTTCAGGATATCGCGCAGGGAGGTCACGATCTTGGGGCGTTGCGGGCCCTCGTGGGCGGCCGCCAACAGCGGCAGCAACTCGAAGCGCATCTGCCGCCGGCCAAAGGGAAAGAGCTCTATCAAGAGACAGCGCGGGCGGGCCTCGTAAAAAGCCTTCAAGAGCAGCGCCGTGCGTTCTTCCTTCCAGGCTTCGCTCGGCGGCGCGCCGCTCTCGTCGACGAGCGAAAAGTTGGCATCCACGGCCCGGCCCGGCGGCAGCTGCACGACCCGCTCTCCTCCCAGCGGCAGGTCCGGGACCGGCATGCCGCCGGTCACCGTCCAGACCGATAAGCCGGCTCGGGACAGGGCCTCGACGAGCACGGCGGTGCGTTGCAGATGGCCGATGCCCAAGAGGTGTTGGACATAGACGAGAACGTCGCAGCGGTTTTGACGGGCGGCTTCAGGCATCGCACGCGGTCTCGGCGGTCAAGGGCAGGTTCAAGCGCCGAACGTGAGGTGTCCCGTCGGGCGGAAGGCCGAAGAGATGGGCATGTTCATCCTTGAGTTTCATCGGCGGATCGCCGCGCATGTCCCAGCCGCTTGCGAGGGCGTAGACGGCGCGAATGATACCTTTATGGGTTACCGCGACCGCCGGCCGGCCGGCTTTCGCCAGACGGCACAAGAAGGGCGCGACCCGCTGCTGAAGATCGCGCGGGCTCTCGCCCCCCGGTGGCCGGAAGTCGAGACCACGGGCCTCGTTCTCGCCGAGGTCCGCCCCCAGGCGGGCGCGCAGATCGCTGAGACGCTTGCCCTCCCAGGTTCCCCAATCGGCCTCCGTCAAGCACGGTTCCACCGAAGCCTCATCGTGGCCCAGCAAGCTGGCGGTACGGCGTGCGCGACGGAGTGGGCTGACGTACCACCATGCCTGTTCGGCATCCGGCGGCAGTTGCCAAGCGCTGACGGCCGCCTCGCCGCGGGGGGACAAGGGTGTGTCGCTTCGCCCCTGAATGCGGCCCTCGGCGTTCCAGGCCGTCGGGCCGTGGCGAAGCAAGAGCAACGTCGCCCGCGACCGGTCAGCGCCCGTCATGGCATACCTCCCGCAGAATGTCGTCGAGGTGTCGGGCGGCGGCATCGAGATCGTGTGCGCGCCGTGCGGTCTCGAGTGCCCGCGCGCCGAGCCGGTGGCGAGTGTCGGGATCATCGAGCATCTCGGCCAGAGCCTGGGCGAAGGCTTGGGTGTGGCCTGCGGGCACCAGCCGGCCAGTCTCTCCGCTTCGCACGATCGCTGCCACGCCGGGCGAGGCGCCGGCCAGAACCGGCAACCCGGCGGCCTGGGCCTCCAATAGGGCCATGCCATAGGCCTCGTTGACCGCCGGCCAAACCAGCAGATCAGCGGCGGCGTAAAGCACCGGCAACTCGGTCTCGTCCCGCGCGCCGAGGAAGCGCAGACGGTCCTCGTCGAGGGCGGCGAAGGCCGCGCGCACCTCGCCGGCGGCCTCTCCATCGCCGACGAGGAGCAGCTGCCAAGGGTGGCCGGAAAGTGATGCCAGGGCCTCGGCCAGCAGCCGATAGGACCGCAGCTTGTCGCCTGGGCGCATCATGGCGACGGCGAGCAGCCAGGGCTGATCGCTATCCAACCCCAGCGCGTCGGCAAGGGCCGCTCGGTGTCGGGCCCGATCGGTGCGGGCGGCCCGATAAGGAGCGCCCTCCAGAAAGGGTGCAAGGGCACGAGCCTTTGTCGCATCGGGAAGACATTCGGCATCCAGGGGATTGAGGGTCACGACCACGGCGGCTGTCTCCAACGCGTCCAAGACGGCGCGGTGCCCACGCTCCCAGGGGCCGCCGGCGCGCTTGTGGGCGACCGAAGCCTCGGCCACCACGTAAGGGATCGACAAGGCGGCGGCAACCCGCGGGCCGATCCAGTCCGGGGCTTTGTAATAGAGATGATAGGTGAACCATAGGGCCGGTGCGCTGTCCGGCACCGCATCGTAGGCGGCAAGCAGCGCGTCGGCCTCGCGCGCGGCCTCCGCCTCGCGGCGCTCCAGATCCGCGGCGTCGGCGCTGGGTTGCCAACTGCGCAGGCGCGAGGCGATGAAAGGCTCATGACCGGCCCGCTCGAAGGCGGTCAACAGGGCCCGCGCCACGCGCCGGTCCCCCGAGGGCGAGGGATGATCCGGGGGCTTCATCGGCGCGTAGAAGGCTATCCGCATGGAGGGCCTATTCGGCTGCATGGCGGCGGGAAACGGTATCGAAGCGCTCGAGCAACAGCTTTAGGCCCGTGTCCATCGAGAAACGATCACGCAGTCGCTCATAGCCTGCCTCGCCAAGCCGCTGGCGTTTATCAGGGTCGGCGATCAACTCGGCCAGCGCGCTCGCCAGCGCCGCCCGGTCTCCGCCCTCGACCAGGGCGCCCGTGCGATCCTGGAGGATCAACTCCGGGATGGCCGAAACCTTGGTCGAGAGGCAGCAAAGGCCTTGGCTTTGCGCCTCCATCAGCACGTTGGGCAGGCCATCGCGGTCGCCATCGCTTCCAATTCTGCTCGCCAAAACGAAGAGGTCGGCCTGGCGGTAGGCCTCCAGGACCCGCTGTTGTGCTTGCGGGCCGAGCCAGGAGATGCGGGCGCTCAGGCCGAGCGCCGCCGCTTGGTCCTTCAATTCCGCCGCGAGAACCCCGCCGCCGATATGGGTCAGGTGCCAGCATAAGGTTGGTGGCAAGGCGGCCAGCGCGGCCAGAAGATCGTCGTAGCCCTTCTTTTCCACCGCCCGGCCGACGGAGAGAAGCCGAACAGGCCGATTGGCGTCGGATCCGTCCCGCGCGTCCTCAGTCGACCGGGGGCCTTTCGGGAAGCGGTCGAAATCGAGCCCATGATAGACCAGCGAGACCTTTTCCCGTTCCGGCGCCCCGGCCAAGGCGCGCAGGCGCCCTGCCCCGGCCTCGGTGCAGGTGACCAGCCAGTCGAGATCGGCGATCTTCTCCGCGATCTCCCAGTCCGGTGTCGTCCAAATGTCCTTGGCGTGAGCGGAGGCGCTCCAGGGCAGACCCCGCATGATGGCGGCGTAGCGCGCCACCGATGCCGGAGTGTGGAGAAAGTGAGCATGGATGCGAGCGATGGTTGGCGGCAACTCATGCGCCAGCACGCACGCTTGGCCAAAGCGCCGCATCCGGTTCTCGGTTCTATCGCGCCGCAAGTCGCCGAGAAAGGCGCGCCAGGCCTGTCGATATCCGGGCAAGCGACGTGCCGCGCGCCAGCCGCGCAGCGCGCGCGCCGGCTCATCTTTCAAGTACTCGGGCAGATAGGCCACGGGCGCCGTGATTTCCTTATGCACCGGGTGGACATCGGGATCGGTCGGGTGGCGCAGCGAATAAAGCCGCAAAGGCAGCCCGGCGCGCTGGAGCCCCAAGATCTCTTGGGCGATGAAGGCCTCGGACAGGCGGGGATAGCCCTTCAGAACCAGGGCGATCTCCGATGCGCTCGGTGTCGTCATCAAGATCCTCGATCGGCGGCGAGCCGGCAGTATCGACGAGCAGGCCGTCGGCGGCAAGCCGGGCTTCGCGGCCGGCCAGTACCGAGCCCGAGCGCTTTCGGAGCCTAGGCCCTGCGCTCCGCGCCACTCCGTGCGACGGCCAGGCCGTGACGGCGGTCTCGAAGCCACTGCTTGGCAAGTTTGACGGCGTTGGCGCGGCCATCGAGAAGACCCGGCACGACGATGTGGGACGGTAACGGCTGCTGCGGCAAGGTCCTGAGCGCCGTGGCCATGGCGCGCGGGTCGCGGATGCCGTCGTCGAGCAGCATCTTGACCAACCCCAGGTCCTGGGCGCGCGAGGCGCGGATGTATTGTTCCATGCGCGGGCGGGTGCGCGGGACGACGAGGGCCCGTTTATCGAAGGAGAGAATCTCGCAAAAAGTGTTGTAGCCGCCCATGCACACCACGCCCATGGCACGGTCCATCAGCGTCTCCAAGTGGCTGTCGAACGTGATCGCCTCCACGTTCTCGAGACGGGAAACCCGATTTTGGAATTCGTTTTGTAGCTCGGCGCTCATGAAGGGGCCGAGCACGAACAGCGCCGGATGTGGGAGCTTACGGTCGGTTTCATAAGCGCGCAGGACCCAATCGACGATCTCCTGTCCGTCGCCTCCGCCGCCGACCGTCACCAGCAGATAGGGGGCGGAAATCTTCTCCAAATGCGGTGCCGGGGCAGTTTCCGGCAGTGTCCGGTTCAAATAGCCGGTGTAGGTCATGCGCTTTCTGGTCGAGGCCGACAGGCCGATCCCCTTCAACGGGTCGCAAATCTGCGGCAGCCCATAGATCCAGATATCGTCGTAGTAACGATCGAGCGCCGGGGCCGCCTGCTTGCGTTCCCATTCGGGCGCCAACAGGCCCGGCTCGTCCATGATGTCGCGAAGTCCCAGGATGCAGGGCGTGCCGCGCGACTTCATCAGCTTCAAGGTGGTCTCCACCTCCCCGCGCAGGCCTAAAGGTTCCTTGTCAACGATGAACAGATCGGGGTCATAGAATTTCGCCGTATGCTCGATGATCGACCCGCGCATGGCCAGCGTCTGCTCGACATCGATGAAAAGTTTCAGCGAGGTATAGTCGCCGTTGCGCAGCTTGATGACGCCAGGCACCCGGACGAAGTCGACACGGGCGCGAAAGTCGAAGGAGCCGATGATCGGCGAGCCCGAGAGGATCAGCACCGAAAGCTTCTTGTCGGCCTCGACCAAGGCATGTGCGATCTCGCGGCATCGGCGTAGGTGTCCCAACCCAAAACTGTCATGACTATAGATCAGAACGCGCCGGTCTTTGCGCTGAGAGGGCATTCCTCGACTCCATAAGTATTGGCGCGGCAAGACTATGGCACAGGCCTGTTGCGAGATGAAATATAATTTCAAGCGCTGGCGCGGCAGGTCGGATGTTGCTAAAAGTACCGGGAATCCCGGCGCCCACCGGCACGGCACGGACGCCCGGGAGTGGATGGCGCGCACATCATAAGGGAGGCCGCGCCCAGTTTTTTTTGCGCGAGTCGTCGTTGGAACGCAATCTTTTCAAGTATATCTGGCAGCACAGCAAAGCCGAGCAAATGAGTATTCTGCTGCTCGTGCTGATCTCGATGCCGTTTTATTTTCTCTCGCTGAACGTTCCCAAGAACATCGTCAACATCGGCATCCAGGGCGAAGGCTACGGCGGGCCGGGCTCGACCCAGCCTTTCATGAGTTTGGACGTGCCATTCGGCGAGACGCTCTTCGGCGAGACCATCACGGTCTTTCAGGGATTCGAGCTCGAGCAACAGGACATGCTGCTGGGGCTCAGCTTCCTGTTCCTGGTCTTGGTTCTGATCAACGGCCTTTTCAAGCGCACGATCAACACCCGCAAGGGCCGCATGGGCGAGCGCATGCTGCGCCGTCTTCGCTACCAGCTGAGCGACCGCATCCTGCGCTTTCCCCTTCTCCACATGCGCCGCGTCAAGCAGTCGGAAATGGCCACCATGATCAAGGACGAGGTGGAGCCGCTGGGCGGTTTCATCGGCGATGCCTTCGTCACGCCGGCTTTCCTGGGCGGGCAGGCGATCACGGCCATGACCTTCATCATCGTGCAATCGCTCTGGCTGGGTCTGGTGGCGGCGGCGATCGTCCTCGTGCAGGCGTTCATCATCCCCAAGCTGCGCCGCCGGATTCTGGTCCTGGGCCGCGAACGCCAACTGACCGCGCGTTCCCTGGCCGGGCGCATCGGCGAGCTGGTCGATGGCGCGGTGGAGATCCACGCCCACGACGCCAGCAATTTCGAGCGGGCCGACATCGTCGCACGGCTGGCGCGGATATTCGATATCCGCTTCGAGATCTACAGGCGAAAATTCTCCGTCAAGTTTCTCAACAACCTGTTGGCCCAGTTCACGCCCTTCGTGTTCTATGCCGGCGGCGGCATGCTGGCCATATTCGGTCATCTCGACATCGGTGCGTTGGTCGCCGTCATCGCCGCCTACAAGGACCTGCCCGGCCCGATCAAGGAGCTCATCGACTGGGATCAGCAACGCAACGACGTGCAGATCAAATACGACCAGGTCATCGAGCAGTTTCAGCCGGCGTCGATCCTCGATCCCGAGGTCCAGGACATTGGCAACGATCCCGGCCCACCGCTGGAAGGCGATCTTACGGTCACGGCGGTCTCCCTGCTGGACGAAAACGATTTCAAGCTGTTGGACGGGGTCAGCTTCACCGCCAAGGTCGATCAGCATATCGCCATCGTCGGCCCCAGCGGCAGCGGCAAGGAGCAAGTGTCCTTCCTGCTCGCCGGCCTCGTTCACCCTTCCAGCGGCACGATCCGTATCGACGGACGCGACGTGGACAACATGCCCTCGGCGGTGACCGGCAGGCGGATCACCTACATCGGTCAGGACGTCTACCACTTCGCCCAATCGGTTCGCGATAACCTGCTTTATGGCCTCAAGCACACGCCCTTGCGCGAACCGGAGCATGACGAGCACGGCAAGACCGAGCGGGCCAAGGATATCGCCGAGGCCAAGCGTTCGGGAAATCCCTTTTTCGATGTCGAGGCCGACTGGGTCGATTACGACGCGGCTGGCGCCAAGGGTCCGGAGGACATCAACGAACTCTTGATAGAGATCCTGCGCCTGGTGGAGCTGGAAGAAGATGTCTATCGCTTCGGGCTGACCGGGACCATCGACCCGGTGGCCCATCCGGAGGCGGCGGGGGCCATCCTCGATGCCCGGACATCGCTGATCGCGCGGCTGACCGAGCAGGACGCCGAGGACCTTGTCGTCCGCTTCGACGAGGGTGCCTACAACGAGCACGCAACACTCTCGGAGAACATTCTCTTCGGCACCCCAACGAAGCGGGACTACCGAAGCGATCACCTGGCCGAGAACCCGGTCCTGCGCGAGGTCTTGCAGGAACAAGACCTCACCGTGGACATCGCCAAGATGGGGCTCGCCATCGCCCGAACGATGGTCGAACTCTTCGCCGACTTGCCGCCGGGCCACCCCTTCTTCGAGCAATACAGCTTCATCAGCGATGATGACCTCCCCGACTTCCGCGCCCTGGTCTCGCGCAGCGATGCGGCTGGCATCGAAGCCTTGCGCGAGGACGAGTTCCAGCGGTTGCTGACGCTTCCCTTCGACTACGTCGAGGCGCGCCACCGCCTCGGACTGGTGGACGATGCCATGCGCACGCGTCTGCTCGACGCGCGCCGGCACTTTCGCGAGGTGTTGGAGGAGACCGACCCCGGAGCGGTCGAGTTCTACCGCGCCGATGCCTACAATGCGGCGGCCGATCTTCAGGACAACATCCTTTTCGGCCGTGTCGCGTACGGCAAGGCGCAAGCGCAGGAGACGGTCGGACAGGCGATCACGGAGATGCTCGACGGCATGGGTTTGCGCGACACGGTGATCCAGATCGGCCTCGAGTACCAAGTCGGCGTCGGCGGCAAGCGCTTGAGCTCGGTGCAGCGCCAGAAGCTGGGACTTGCCCGTGCGTTGCTGAAGAATCCCGACCTTCTGGTGGTCAATGAGGCCGTCGCGGTCATGGATGGCGCCACCCAGCAACGTTTGCTCGACAGCATTCTGGACTACCGCAAGACGCGCGGTGTCATCTGGACTTTGCAGCGCCCCTCCATGGCCCGCAATTTCGCGCGGGTCGTGGTCATGCAGGGCGGACGTGTGATCGAGCAAGGTGACTACGACGATCTCAGCAAGCCAGGCTCGGCATTCAGCGGTTTGATTGCGGCGGAATAGATCTGGCGGAACGGGGAGAAAAGCAGATGTCCATCGAACAGGAAGTGGAAATCCTTCGCAACATTCCCATGTTCGCCAAGATCGAGCCGGCCAAGCTGAAGCTCATGGCTTTCGCCAGCGAGCGGATCACCTTCAAGCCGGGGCAAAACCTTTTTCAACAAGGCGATGCCGGTGACGCTGCCTTCATCGTCATCGAGGGCTCGGCCGATGTGTCCGTGGATACCCCGGGAGGACCCCTGAAGGTCGCCCAGCTCAAGCGCAACGACATCATCGGCGAGATCGCCATTCTTTGCGATGTGCCGCGCACCGCCACGGTCGCCGCGGCCGAGGAGCTGACGGCCCTCAAGATCACCAAGGACTTGTTCTTTCGGATGGTGACCGATTTTCCGGACATGGGAATCGAGATCATGCGCTCGCTGGCGCACCGTCTGGAGATGACGACCTCGCAGTTGCGCGAAGCGCGGGCGGCGGCGGCCGATTGAGCCATAACAGGCCCCCTCTCATCACTGGGCAGCGCAGATGAGCCGTCTCGACAGTTTCATACGCCGCCTGGAGGCGCAGCGACGGTGCTTGAACCATTGCGCCGGCTTGATCGGACAGGTGGGCGGGCCGGTCTTCGAGTTAGGTCTGGGCAACGGTCGAACCTTCGACCATCTGCGCGAGACCCTGTCTGGCCGCGAGATCTTCGTCTTCGAAAGGGAGGTCGCAGCCCATCCTGACTGTATTCCCGATGATGCTCACCTCTTCCGCGGCCCGATCGCGCGCTCGCTGCCTGATGCCACGGCGAGGTTCGCGGCGAGCGTGGCTTTGATCCACACGGATCTGGGCAGCGGTCGCGCTGATATAGATCGGGAGACCGCCGATACCCTCTCTCGCCTCATTCCGCCGCTGATGGCTCCGGGCGGGATCGTGTTGAGCGACCTCACGTTGGAGCTTGCGGGGAGCGAGGCTCTTGATTTGCCCGACGGGGTGGCGCCAGGACGCTATGGCATCCACCGCTTTGCCGGTTGACGGCCCGAGGATGGCCGAGCACGCCAAAGGACGGGGCAAGACGACCGGGGACACCCTCGAACGTGCGATGGCCCTTCAGCGTGCGGGAAAGCCGGCCGATGCCGAGCGGCTCTGCCGGCAGATTCTCGACAAGGACCCCAAGCACGTCGATGCGGCCCATCTTCTGGGCCTGGCCCGCGCTGCGCAGGGTGACCTCGATGGCGCGGTCGCCCTGCTGGAGGAGGTGCTCGCCGGGGATCCCAATGCAGCCACCGCGGTCTACAATCTTGCGACCCTGAAGCAACACCAAGGTCAAGACGAGGCGGCGCTCACCGGTTTTCTACGCGCGGCGGCATTGGCCCCGGCCTATGTTCCGGCGCGCTTGGCTGCTGCCGCGGCGCTGCACAAGAAAGGCCGCCTCGAGGAGGCGCTCGTTCACTACCGTGAGGGGTTGGCGCGCGACCCGGATAATCCGCCCGCGCAGCTCAACCTGGCCTTGGCGCTGCGCGCGCTCGGCCGTCTGGATGAGGCCGAAGCGGCCTTGGGGACGATGTTGCAGCGGCACCCCGATGATCCAAACGGCTTGTTGCAGCTGGGCGATCTTTTCACCCAGCGTCAACGATGGTCCGAGGCGCGGTCGGTTTTCGAGCGGTGCCGGGAGCTCGCGCCCGGGTCCGCGACGGCTCTCCTGGGGCTTGTCGGCGCCCGCAAGGGGCTGGGCGATCTGGAGGGCGCTATCGCGGCGGCGCGCGCGGCCCTTGCCGCCGAGCCGACCCGCCCGCCCACTCACCGTGTCTTGGCGATCCTCCTGAGCGAGGCGGGAGAACTGGATGAGGCCTTGAACATACTAAGCGGTGCCGTCCAGCACTTTCCGGATGATCCGGCCATCCTGCGGGCGTTCGCCGGCACCGCGGCGCGAGCCGGGCGGCCGGAGGCCCTGCTGGAGGCCTACGGGCGGCTCCTCTCCCGTCCCGCCGCGGCTGAGGAGGACTGGATCGCCTTCGCCGATGCCATCCGTCTCCTGCGCATCGATGCCTATGATCAGGGGCTCGCCGACCTCGTCCTGGCCGCTTTGCGGTGTGAAGGGGTCGACTGGCAGAACTTGGCGGTTCCGGCGATCAGCCTGATCAAGGCCATGCCGGCCGCCGCGCCGATGACGGCGCTGGCCGATGGGGAGATCGAGGGCGGGGCCGATGCCTCGGCCATCGGCCTAACGCCGCTTACCGGGCTTTTCGAGGATCCCTTGTTCTTGGCGCTCCTATCCCGCGCCATCATCGCGGATCGGGATCTCGAGCTGGCCTTGACCGCAGCTCGCCGCGCTCTCTTGTCGCATTTGCTCCATGACCCCAAGGCGGACATGCCCGAGCGTCTCGTCTTCGCCTTGGCGGAGCAGTGCTTTCTCGATGAGTACGCATTTGCCGAGTCGGCGGCCGAAGCCGGACAGATAAATGATCTGATGGCGGCGCTGGCGATGCCGGATCATCCACTCGCCGCGCGCCCGGCCGCCTGGGCGCTCTTGGCCTGTTACCGCCTATTGGCCGACTGCGGCGATCTGTCCACGCGCCTTGCAGAGATGGAAGTCACCGCGCGGGGGCCGCTCGCGACGCTGTTTACCCGACAATACCGTGGGCCGCTGGACGAGCGGGCGGGACGTGACGCGATCCCTACCCTGACGGCGATTGGCGACGAGGTCTCACAGGCCGTGCGGGCGCAGTACGAGGAGAGCCCCTATCCGCGCTGGCGGGCCCTCAAACGCCTGCAAGCGCGGCCCTTCGCGGCGGTCCTGAAAGGCTTCTTGCCGGACTTGCCGGAGGAACAGCTCCCGACCCCGCCGGTACCCCGCATCCTGGTGGCCGGCTGCGGCACCGGGCGCCATGCGCTGATGACGGCGCAGCTCTTTGCCGACAGCAACGTTCTGGCCATCGACCTCAGCCGCGCCAGCCTCGCCTATGCCGAAGCGGGGCGCGTGGCCGCGGGTATCGGCAATTTGCGCTTCGCCCAAGCAGACATTCTCGAGTTGGGTGATGGCCTCGGCGTCTTCGATCTGATCGAAAGCTCGGGCGTGCTCCACCATCTGCGCGAGCCGCTCGTGGGTTGGCGCGTCTTGACCCAGCGCCTGGCCCCGGGCGGTGTCATGAAGGTCGCCCTCTACAGCCAGGCGGCGCGGCGGCATGTGGTCGCGGTGCGCGAGCGGCTGGCGGAGCTGGGTTTCGATGGGAGCCCGGCCTCGATCCGCCAGGCCCGGCGCCACGTTCTGGCCCATGTGAATGATCCCGAATTGGCCGCCGTCGCCGGCGGCGTCGACTTCTACAGCCTGTCGTCGTGCCGCGACCTGTTGTTCCATGTTCAGGAGGTACGCTTTACCGTCGCCGAGCTGGCGGCTGCCGCGGACGAGCTGGGTCTGACACTATTGGGGGTCGAGGCGCAGGACCCACGGCTCTTGGAGGCGTTCCGGGCGGTGCATCACGATCCGGCGGCCTTGCGCTCCTGGGATGCCTGGGCCGCCTTCGAGGCGCGTCATCCGGACAGCTTCGCCGAGATGTATCATCTCTGGTTTCAAAAAGCGCGCTAGGACCGATGGGCGCGGTCGAGAGCGATCAGTTCAGATCCAACACGACCGGCACGTGGTCGGAGGGTTTCTCCCAGGTGCGTGTTTTCTTTTCCGTTCGCAGCGCCGCCAGGGCGCCCGCCAGGGGCGGCGTGACCAGTACATGGTCCAACCGCCAGCCATAGTCCTTGGCCACGGATTGCGGGTAGCGGTAGCCCCACCAGCTATAAAGCGGGGTCGGTGCGGGCGTGAAGTGCCGTGGCACGTCCAGAAAATCCGCCGCCGCCCAAAGACGCTCCATATGCGCGCTCTCGGTGGGTGTGTGGCCGACACTGCGCAGCAGCTTCTTATGGTTCCACACGTCGTGCTCGAGGGGTGCGACATTGAGATCCCCGACAACCACCACACGCCGGTCTCGCAGACCCTGGCTACGGGCCCATTGGGCCATCTCGCTGAGGAATTGGAGCTTGTGGGCGAATTTCTCGTTTTTCTCCGGGTCTGGGGTCGGGCCGCCGGAGGGGACGTAGAAATTGTGGATCTCCAGGCCATCGGCCAA
The DNA here is from genome assembly GCA_041552375.1 of Kiloniellaceae bacterium. Classification (GTDB taxonomy): domain Bacteria; phylum Pseudomonadota; class Alphaproteobacteria; order Kiloniellales; family Kiloniellaceae; genus JAJFGK01. The sequence goes on from JBFELD010000018.1 coordinate 11,871, forward strand.
GCGCACCGCCGCATGCCGTCGGTCGTCGCGCCCGCACCAAACTTGCCGTTCCTCATGAGCGAACGGCAGACGCGAACAGATCGCAACGCCGTTGTAGCTCTTCTGGCCGTGTACGAGCAGATGCACGTAGCCCAACCCACGTACGAATGCCTCCGGAAAGTCCTCGTCCGTGACCTTGGTTTCCTGCAGGCAGACGATGTCAGGGCTCACCTCGTCCACGAACCGGGCCAGGTGGTCCAAGCGTTGGCGCAGCGAATTTACGTTCCAGGTCGCAATACGTAGGGCCATGAAAACCTTACCCTTCAGTCGCTTGGCATGAGGCCGCCCGGCAAGGCTATGGGCGTCGCGTGCGGGTGGCAAGGCCATGCAGTGGTCGCCGTCGGCTGATCCGGGCACGGGAGCGAAAAAAGCGGAACGCCCGGTCGGGGGGGATCCGGGCGTTCCTTCGCTCCGAAGAGACTGCGGAAAGAAGGCAGGGGATTGCTCCCTTCCGCTCGATCGGCACGTTGCATGCCGACCCTTAAGGATAATTTAGTGCATCGCTTAGGATTTGCAATAACCTCTGATAGCAAGCACGTTTTGATCTCGCGCAACTTTTTGTGACGGCCAGAGCCTGTCGCCGGATGGTGTGGGCACGGATCAAGCACCGGCGACGCGGCTCAAGGTATCGCTGGCGCCAGCGCCGCGCGCGCGCGCCCTGGTTCGAACTGCCTCGCCGAAAGCCCTGAAAAGGCGCTCGGAAAGAGGGTTCTCCCAAGACTTGTATTCGGGGTGCCATTGGACCCCGATCGCGAAGGCTTTGGCCCCTTCGACCCGCACTCCCTCGATGGTCCCGTCGGGAGCAACGGCTTCGCAAACCAAGCCCTTGGCCAGTTGGTCGATCGCTTGCCAGTGCAGCGAATTGACCTCCATCTGCTCGCAGCCGAAGACGGCGCTCAGCTGTCCGCCCGGCGTCAGGGACACCGTGTGGCGGGGCCCGTACTGCACGTCCAGATCGGGGTGCTGGGGGCGCCGATGATCGATCCGCCCGGCAACCTCGTGCACGCGTACATGAAGGGTGCCGCCCAAGGCGACGTTCATTTCCTGAAAGCCGCGACAGATCGCCAGCAAGGGCACGCCTCTTTCCAAGACGGCCTCGATCAAGGGCAGGGTCGTGATATCGCGCGCCTGGTCATGGGGTTCCGACTTCACGCAGGGCTCGGCGCCGTAGTGTTCGGGATGGACGTTGCTGGGGCTGCCGGTCAGCATGACACCGTCCACGCGATCCAACAGGGTGTCGGGGTCGACGATATCGCCCATGGCCGGGAAGACGAGCGGCAGCGCGCCGCTCGACACCGCGACGGCACGAACATACTTGTCGTCGACCACGTGCTTGTCGCGCTCTTCGAAATAGCGCAGGCAGGCCGATACGCCGACGACGGGTGTGGGGTCGTTTGGTTTCATG
>JBFELD010000019.1:0-13251 GCA_041552375.1 Kiloniellaceae bacterium
GGACATCGGCAACGGCAAGTTTATGCTGCGCTGGATAAAGCGTCCCGTGATCTGCCGTCGGTGAAAGTCGCGTTCGATCATGGTGGAAAAGCGGTGCGAGTTGGTGAAGGTGAGGCGCCGCCCGAGGGTGCGGTAGTCTGGCTGGCGGTTTTCGACAGCAAGCACACGACACGCATCGAGAGCGGCGAGAACGCCGGGCGGGAGCTCAACTATTACAATGTCGTGCGGGCCTTTCGCGCTCTTGGCGCCTGGGACGGCCGCGCCGCGGAGTTCGCGATCGAGTTGGACGGCACGAGTGCCAACGACGCCTGTGCCGTCTTCGTGCAGACCAACGGCAATGGCCCGATTCTCGGCGCCGCCTCTATGGCCCTGAGGTAATGAGGTGGCCGGGCGGGACCCGGTGATCGGCACTTTCTAGACCACCCCGCGCTCCATGAACGAGGCCAGTCGCCTGGAAAAGGCCGTGGGATCGGGCAGGGTCTCGCCTTCGAGGATCCGCGCCTGATCAAGCAGCAGGTGCGCCGCGTCCTCCACGTTGGCGTTGGCGGCGTCGTTGCCCACCGCCTCGGCCAAGCGCTTGATGAGCGGATGGCCGGGATTGAGCTCCAAGACCCGCGGGGCCGTCTGGTCGAGTTGTTTGTGCTGCTTGAGGACGCGCTCCAGGTGCATGTCGAGGTCGCCGTCGTCTGCCACCAAGCAGACCGGGCTCTCGGTCAAGCGCTGGGAGGCGCGAACGTCCTTGATCTGGTCCTTCAAAGCCAACTTGACGAAGGTGAGCAGCGTGCCGATGGCACCCTCGTCTTCGGCTTTCTCCTTGTCGTCCTTGGTCTCGGCGCTCTGCACCTTGTCGAGGTCGGCGCCGCCGCGGGTGACCGACTTAAAGGGTTTGTCGGCGTAGGTGGGCACGGCTGTCGGCCAGAAGTCGTCGACCGGGTCGGAGAACAGCAACACCTCGACACCTTTGGCCCGAAAACCTTCGAGTTGCGGGCTTTTCAGCAAGGTCTCGCGATCCTCGCCGCTGATGTAATAGATCGCCTCCTGCCCGTCCTTCATGCGCGAGACGTAGTCGGCGAGGCTGGTCGGGCCATCGGTGCCGGTGGAGGGGAAGCGCGCCAATTCCAGGAGCCGCTCGCGCTCGCCCTCGTCCTCATAGATGCCCTCCTTGAGCACGGCACCGAAATTATCCCAGAAGGTGGCGTAGGCCTCGGGGTCCTTGTCGGCTTTTTTCTTCAGCTCGCCGAGAACCCGTTTGGTGACGCCTTTCTTGATCTTGGTCAGCATCGGATTGTGCTGCAGCAGCTCGCGGCTGATGTTGAGCGGCAGGTCTTCCGAATCGATCACACCGCGTAGAAACCGCAGGTAAGCGGGGAGAAGCTCCTCGCAGTCGTCGGTGATGAAGACGCGGCGCACATAGAGCTTGATCTGCCCCTTGCGGTCCGGGTGGAAGAGGTCGAAGGGTTTGGAGGACGGCACGAAGAGGAGGCCGGTGTACTCGATCACGCCTTCGGCCTTGAAATGGAGCCGCAACCAAGGCTCATCGAAGGCATGCGCGACGTGGTGGTAGAACTCCTTGTACTGCTCGTCGGTGATCTCCGACTTCGGCCGGCTCCAGAGCGCGGAGGCGGCATTGATGGAGCCCTCCTCCTCGTCCAGGCGGATGGGCACGGCGATGTGGTCGCTGTAGGTTTTGATCACTTGGCGCAGGCGGGTCGGATCGAGGAACTCCTTCTGATCCTTCTTGATGTGGAGTGTGATCCGGGTACCCCGCGGGGGTGCAGCGTCGCTCTCGGCGATGGAGAACTCTCCCTGTCCTTCGGAGACCCAGCGCCAGCCCGTGTCCTCGCCGGCCTTACGGGTCTCGACGACGACCTTATCGGCGACCATGAACGCGGAATAGAAGCCAACGCCGAACTTGCCGATCAGGCCGGCGCCGTCCTTCTTGTTCTCCATCTCCTCCAGGAACTGCGCCGTGCCCGAGCGCGCGATGGTGCCGAGGTTCTCGACCATTTCCTCGCGGTTCATGCCGACGCCGTTGTCGGTGATGGTGAGCGTACCCGTCTTCTTGTCGCTGGCGAGCACGATTGCAAGCTCGGGGTCGGCGGCAGTGAGCGAGGGGTCGGTCAGCCCCAGGTAGCGCAGGCGGTCGCAAGCGTCGGAGGCGTTGGAGATAAGCTCGCGAAGGAAGATTTCCTTGTTCGAATAAAGAGCGTTGGCAACGATGTCGAGCAGCCGGCTGACTTCGGCTTGAAAGGATAGTTTTTCCTCGGACATGACCCTTGCGTCTTCCCTTTGCAGGTCTCAAGTACGTTTCCCGATGAGGGGTTGGCAGAAGATATGTGTTAGCATGCGCGTCGGCGCAAGCCCCCTGACGACAGTTGACGGACGAAGGCGGGCCGATGAACGACGATCGTTGGCTAGCGGCACGCAAGCGACTCTGCGATGAAATTCGCGCCGAGGCGCGCCTGACCGCGTCCTATCTTGGACAGCAGACGTTTTCGGAGGCGGTGATGCAGGCCATGGCGGCGGTGCCTCGGCATCTTTTCGTTCCGCCCGACCTGCGCGAGCTTGCCTACGAGAACCGCCCGCTGCCCATCGGCAAGGGGCAAACCATATCTCAACCCTATATCGTCGCCGCCATGACCGACTTGGCCCGTGTGGCCGAAGGGTCCCGCGTGTTGGAGGTGGGGACCGGCTGCGGCTATCAGGCCGCCGTCCTGGCCGAGACCGGCTGCGAGGTCTACTCGATCGAGCGCTTCGAGAGCTTGGCGATGCAAGCCGGGAGGAATCTCAAGGAGGCCGGCTACCCGCAAGTGAGGGTCAGGGCCGGTGACGGCAACAAGGGCTGGCCCGAAGCCGCACCCTTCGATGCCATCCTCGTCACGGCCGCGGCAGAGGGCGATGTGCCCGCCGCGCTCATCGAGCAGCTGGCGCCCGGCGGGCGGATCATCATCCCGATCGAAGAACGGGGCCGGCGCTGGGCCTTTTTCGGTGGCCAGCAGCTCTGCGTTCTCACCAAGGACGAGACGGGCGAGGTCGCGCGCAGCGATCTGCTGCCGGTCGCTTTCGTGCCCCTTCTCGAGGGACTGGTGGAAGATGGGTAGAGCTCGCGGGATCTGGGCCGTAATATTGTGCCTGGGGGCTTGCAAATCGATGTCAGGCTTTCGACTCTTTAGGGCATGAGCCGATTCGCCGCGAGCCGAACGACCGCCGTTCTCGGGCCGACCAACACCGGCAAGACCTTCCTCGCCATCGAGCGCATGTTGGGCCATGAGAGCGGTGTGGTGGGTTTCCCCTTGCGCCTCCTGGCGCGCGAGAACTACGAGCGCATCGCCAAAGCCAAAGGCCGAAGCCGCGTGGCGCTGGTCACCGGCGAGGAGAAGATCGTCCCGCCGCAGGCCCGTTATTTCTGCTGCACGGTCGAAGCCATGCCGGTCGAGCGCTCTTTCGCCTTCCTCGCGGTGGACGAAATCCAGCTCGCCGCCGACCCCGAGCGCGGCCATATCTTCACCGACCGACTGCTGCACGCCCGCGGCAGCGAAGAGACCATGTTCCTGGGCTCCGACACCATCCGCCCGGTGCTGGGGACCTTGGTCCGGGAGGCTGAGCACATCTCCCGGCCCCGTTTCTCCAAGCTCACCTACAGTGGAGAGCAGCACCTGAACCGGCTGCCGCCCCGCTCGGCGGTCATCGCCTTTTCGGCCGCGGAGGTCTATGCGACAGCCGAGCTGGTGCGCCGCCGGCGCGGCGGCACGGCCGTCGTCCTTGGGGCGCTCAGTCCGCGCACCCGCAACGCGCAGGTAGCGATGTTCGAGGCGGGCGAGGTCGACTATCTGGTTGCCACCGACGCCATCGGTATGGGGCTCAACCTGAAGCTCGATCACGTCGCCTTCTCCGATCTCGGCAAGTTCGACGGCCGCCGCCGCCGACCCTTGGCGGCGCCCGAGGTGGCGCAGATCGCCGGGCGCGCCGGCCGCCATTTGAGCGACGGGACCTTCGGAACCACCCTGCGGGCCGGGCCGCTGCGCGAGGAAATCGTCGAGGCGGTCGAGGCCCATCGCTTCGACAGGCTGTCGGCCTTGTTCTGGCGCAACCGCGATCTCGAGTTCCAGTCCGTCGAGGCCTTGCTGGCCGGGCTCGATCTTCGCCCCCCCGTGCCACAGCTCCTGCGCGTGCGCGATGCGGAGGACCACCTTGTCCTCAAACGCCTCGCGGCCGATCCGGACGTGCGTGCGCGCGCCGGGGACCCGGGACGGGTTCGTCTCTTGTGGGAGGTCTGTCAAATCCCCGATTTCGAGAAGGAGATGAGCGACCGCCATCTCCGGCTCTTGACCCGCGTCTTCGGTCTTTTGTGCGATGGCGACAGCAGGCTGCCGGACGAGTGGATCGACCGCCGGCTGTCGCGCATCGACCGCACCGATGGCGATATCGATCACTTGGCACAGCGTATCGGCCAGATCAGAACCTGGACTTACATCTCTCACCGAGCCGATTGGCTGGCCGATCCCGACCACTGGCAGGGACGCACCCGCGACATCGAAGACCGCTTGTCCGATGCCTTGCACCAAAGCTTGACGCAGCGCTTCGTCGATCGCCGCACGACGATGCTGATCCAGCGGCTGCGCGACCGCGGCCTTTTGCTGGGTGCTTGCCGAGCCGACGGCGAGGTGCTGGTCGAGGGCGAGCGGGTCGGCTGGCTGGATGGTTTCCGCTTGGTTTTCGACGAAACCCTGGACAAGGAGACCTCACGGCCGGTTTTCGCTGCCGCCCGCCGAGCCGTGATCGCCGAGATCCCGCGTCGTCTGCAACGGCTCGAGGATGATGACGACGAGGCCTTCTCGCTGCACGCCGATCAGCTCATTTGGCGGGGCCATGCGGTGGCCCGCTTGAAAGGGGGCGACGATCTGCTGGCGCCGCGGATCATGCCGCTGGCGGCCGGCGAGCTGGACGGGGGCGATCGCGAGCGCTTGCGTCGCCGTCTGGCCGCTTGGCTGGATCGTTATCTGCGCCGGCGCTTGGCGCCCCTCTTCGCGCTGAGGGAGGCGTCGTTGCAAGGGTCGGCGCGCGGCCTTGCCTTCCAGGTTGCCGAGTGCCTCGGAACCTTGCCGAGGGAGGCGGCCAAGCAACAACTCGCGGCGCTCGACCGTGGTGAGCGTCGGGTGCTCGCGGAGCTTGGTTTGCGTATCGACCAGGTCGGGTGCCATATGCCGGCGTTGCTCGGTGACGGGAGCTTGCGCCTGCGTGCTCTGTTGTGGTGCCTGCGGGCGAAGACCAAGATCGAGCTCGAAGACCTGCCGCGTGCGCCGGTCCTGCGGCCGGGCGAGCAGCTCGATAATGGGCTCATGCTGGCGATTGGCTACCTGAGGATCAAGGCGCCGCGATCCAAACCGATGGCCGTGCGGGCCGACCTGCTGGAGCGTCTCGCCGCCAGCGCACAACGCTGCGCCCGCAAAGGGCCCTTCGAGCCCGACATGGCCTTTTGTGACATCCTTGAGGTCGATGCGCGGACGCTACGCGCGCTCTTGCGGGCGCTCGGGTATCAAGAAGAACGCAGCGATGATGGCCGATTGCTGATGGTGTTGCCCGGTCGCCGAAAATCTGCCGGGCCGCGCCGGCGCCGAAAGCGCCGGGGGCAGCAAGGCGTCAAAGACCCCGACTCGCCCTTCGCCGTGCTGGCCCGGCTGAAGACGGCGAGGAAGTCCCGATGACCGAGGCCTCGCCGCGGCTCGACAAGTGGCTTTGGCACGCGCGCTTCTTCAAGTCGCGTACCTCGGCCTCCGAGCTTTGTCAGTCGGGCAAGCTGCGCATCGCCGGAAACGCCGTGAGCAAGGCCCATCACCGGGTCAAGGTGGGCGACGTGCTGACCTTCCCGCAGGGCCGCCACATCCGGGTCGTGCGGGTCCTCGCGCTGGCCGCCCGGCGCGGCCCTGCCATCGAGGCACAGCAGCTCTACGAGGACCTCAGTCCGCCGACGTCTGAGAACCGGCTTCCCGCCGGCCCGCGCCGGGTCGGTGCCGGGCGGCCGACCAAGCGCGAGCGGCGGCTGATCGACACGCTGCGCGGCCGCGACGCTTGAGCGCGGAGCCCGGCCGGTCTTACAGCTTGTCCAGAAGACTATAGTAGAGCATCCCCGCCACCTGTCCCGGTCGGCGCAGGAGCGTGCCGCCCGGAAACCGCCGGGTGGGGATGCGGGCGAAGGTGTCGAAGCGTTCGTTCGTGCCGGCGATGGCCTCCGCCAGGAGCTTGCCCAGAAGTGAGGTCAGTGCCAGGCCTTGGCCCGAAAAACCTTGCGCATAGTAAATGTCGCCGGACAGGCGGCCGACATCAGGCAGGCGGTTCAAGGTGATGGCCAGGGTCCCGCCCCAGGCGTAGTCGATCCGGGTCTCGGACAGCTGCGGGAAGACGCGCAGCATGCAGCGCCGGACGATCGAGGTGATGTCCTTGGGGAGGTGGCGGCCGTAGCTTTCGCCACCACCGAAAAGCAGGCGCCGGTCCGCCGACAGGCGATAGTAGTCGACCACGAATTTGGAATCCGAAACCGCCACGTCGTCGCGGATGAGCGCCCGCGCGGCCGCCTCATTTAAGGGCTCGGTGGCGATGATGAAATTGTTGATCGGCATGATGTTGCCGGCGATGCGGCCCTCGAGGCGGTCGAGATAGCCGTTGCAGGCGAGCACGATGTTGCGTGCCTTGACGGTGCCGCGCGGCGTGGAGAGACGGGTGGGTGCCCCCTCATCGAGCGGCTCGACCGGGGAATTCTCATAGAGACGCGCGCCCGCGGCCTCGGCCGCCAGGGCGAGCCCCAGGGCGTAGTTCAGGGGATGGAGGTGCGCTGATCCCGTATCCAGCGCGCCGCCATGGTAGGCGCGGCTGCCCAGCATCTCGCCGATCTCCTCGCGGGTCAGCGCGCGGATCGATGGGTAGTCGTACTCACGTTGAAGGGTCTCGGCCAGACGGCGGTAGTAATCCGTATCTCCCGCTTTCCAGGCGGCCGAGATATGACCGTCCTTCAGGTCGCAAGCGATCGCGTGTTTGGCGATCAGGTCGCGCACCAGGGCTTTTGCTTCCTCGGCCAGGACCCAGAGATGCCGGCTGTCCTCCGGCCCCATCAGGTGCGCCACCGTCATCGGATCCTGGCGCTGGCCGGTGTTGAGCTGGCCGCCATTGCGCCCGGAGGCGCCCCAGGCGATGCGCCGGGCCTCGAGCAGAACCGTGTCGTAACCAAGCTCGGCCAAGTGCAGGGCCGCGGAGAGGCCGGTCAGGCCGCCACCGACGACGGCGACGTCGCAATTCGCCTCGCCCTCCAGCTCGGGGCGCTCGACCAAGCCCTGGGCCGTCGCCAGATAGTAGGAGTTAGGATAGGCGCGATCGATCATGCGTGTGGGCCCTTCTCGGTTTTCTCGAACCAGACGGAAAGGTTGTTGGCCGGCATCTCGACGACCTGGCGCAGCTCCAAGGTATGAGTTTCGGCAAGGGCCGTCACATCCTCCAGAAGGCGCAGGCCCCACCGCGAATCTCGTTCCCGCAGGGAGCTGTCGAAGCCGAGGTTGGAGGGCGCCGTGGGATATCCTTGGCGCAGGAACGGTCCATAGAGATAAAGCCCGCCGCTCGGTCGCAGAACCCGCCGGGCGCCGGCCATGAGGCCTTCAGCCGCGCTCCAGGGCGAGATGTGCAGCATGTTGATGCAAACGATGGCATCGAAGGTCGCTTTTGGCCAATTCGGGCCAGTGACGTCGATATCCAGCGGCGCGCCCAGGTTGGCAAGGCCGGCCTCGAGCCGCCGTTGGGCGACGCTGGCGCGAGCCGCGGGGTCGGGGTCGCTGGGCTGCCATGAGAGCTGATCGAATTGCCGCGCGAACGCGACGGCGTGCTCGCCGCTGCCGCTGGCCAGTTCCAGAACGCTGCCCTGGGCCGGCAGGAGCCGCGCCAGGACGGCGGCAATCGGCTCATGGTTGCGCGGAAAGGAGGGGGAGGATAGGCGGTTGTCGATGGACAAAGGATCGGCCTCAATTATATGTCCGGCGAAGGCGTCAGGCACAGTCTTCGCCCGCCGCGAGCGTCCGGGCAAGGATCCACGGCGGGTCTCAAGAGCGCGCTTGCGGACGCGCCCCGGCCCATGTTAGGCACGTCGCGCCATGCTTGCAAAATTGAAGGATCTTCTGGCCGGGAACGCGTCGATCAACGACGCCACGCAGACGTTCGATCCCCTGATGCTGGCGGCGGCCGTGCTGATGTTGGAGGCGGCCGCGATGGACGCTCACATCGGCGATGATGAGAAGGCCAAGATCGCCGAACTTTTGACCCGCCGCTTTCAACTGTCGCCGGGCGATGTCGAAGCGCTGATGAACGAGGCCGAGGACCGGGTGCGCAGCAGCGTCGACATCTATGGTTTCACGCGTGATCTGAAGAACCGCTTCTCGGTCGACGAGCGTGTCGAACTCATGGAAATGCTGTGGGAAATCGCTTACGTTGACGGTGTGTTGCACGATCTCGAAGCCACGCTCATGCGCCGGCTGGCCGGACTGCTCTACGTTTCCGACCGGCAGAGCGGCGAGGCCCGAAAGAGGGCGATGGGACGGCTCGGACAAAAGGGGCTGGATTAGACGAACCTTCGCGGCGCGAGCCGGACAACGGCGGGCGCCGACGCCGGACCGAGAGCCGGTCAGACCAGGAGAAGCTATAGAGATGACTTATATCGTCACCGAGGCCTGCATCAAATGTAAGTACATGGATTGCGTGGAGGTCTGTCCCGTGGACTGCTTCTACGAGGGCGAAAACATGCTCGTCATCCACCCCGACGAATGCATCGACTGCGGTGTTTGCGAGCCCGAATGCCCGCCCGAGGCCATCGTTCCCGATACCGACCAGCAGGCCGACGCCTGGCTCGAGCTGAACCGAAGCTACAGCGAGTCCTGGCCGAACATCACGCGCAAGGGCGATGCCCCTGCGGACGCAGACAAATACAAGGATATGAGCGGCAAGTACGACAAGTTCTTTACTGCCAATCCCGGCAAGGGCGATGGCTGAGCCTCACCTGGATTATGAGTACGCATCCTAGTTCCGACGATCTCTGCACAAGCGGCCTTAATGGTCTCAATTCGCGGCGCAAACATTGTCTTGGGCCGGCGATCGTGGTAAGATGCTTCAACGCAATTTCGGTCTAGTTCATCGATGCGCCCGTGCGGTGCGAGCGGGTGACGAGGGGTGTCTCCGGTCGAAGCTGTGAGGTGCTGCGGGCCACGCAGCGCTGAGAGCAAGGGCGCTTTCCGAGACGATGGCGTCTTGTTTTGTTTGTGCCCGGGCATATCTATTGGCTCGGGCAGGTCGTCTCGCGGGGCGGGGTGTGGATTTGCTCCGTTCATGCGTAACACAATAATGAGAATGGCGGGTCGTAAGGCCGCAGGAGAATTTAGATAATGGCCAAGGTGGAGTTCGAGGCAGGCGATTACGTGGTCTACCCGACGCATGGCGTCGGGCGGGTGTTGGGTATCGAGTCGCAAGAGATTTCGGGGATCAACTTGGAGCTGATCGCCGTCAAGTTCGAGAAAGACAGGATGACCCTTCGGGTGCCGGTCGACAAGGCGGCCAATTCCGGGCTGCGCAAGTTGTCCAGCCGCAAGATGATGGATACGGCCCTGACGACCTTGAAAGGGCGCAGCCGGGTCAAGCGGACCATGTGGAGTCGTCGCGCCCAGGAGTACGAGGCCAAGATCAATTCGGGCGATCCTGTCTCCATTGCCGAGGTGGTGCGCGATTTACACCGTGGCACCGATCAGCAGGATCAGTCCTACAGCGAACGGCAGATGTATCAGGCGGCGCTCGACCGTTTGGCGCGCGAGCTTGCGGCCGTCGAGCGCATTGATGAGGACGCCGCGGCGCAGAAGCTGGAAGAGCTGCTTTCCGCCGCTTGAGCCTTGGCATCCTCGGCGCCGCGCCGATCGTCGAATACGTTAAAGCTTGACGTATTGCGGCCGACCGCCAAGAAATGACGGCGGGGTTCCACGTTACGAAAGGTGGCCGGCCGACCCGTGCCCTCCGATCGGCAGACATTCGCGCTTATCAAAGCGGCCCGGCGCGTCTGGGCCGTCGCCTCCATCCATGGCGAAGCGGAGCGCGCGGCGGCTCTTCACGAAGCGCTTTACGCGCGGTTGGAAGCCGGCGACCGGGTCGTCTATCTGGGCAATCTGATCGGACGCGGTACGAGGGTCCGCGATACGCTCGACGAGCTGCTCGCCTTTCGCCGTGGCGTGCTCGCGCGCGAGCAAACTTTCGCCTGCGACATCGTCTATCTGCGTGGCAGCCAAGAGGAGATGTGGCAAAAGCTCTTGCAGCTCCAGTTCGCCACCGACCCGCAGGGCGTCTTCAAGTGGATGTTGGACAATGGCGTCGAGCCCAATTTGCAGGCCTATGGGCTCGATCCCGAGGAAGGCCTGCGCGAGGCGCGTGCCGGCCCCGTGCGTCTCAGCCGTTGGACCAACCAGGTGCGGCAGATCATCCGGTCCCATCCCGGGCACTACGAACTCTTGGGGCAGCTGAAACGCGCCGCCCACACCGACGACGGCGGCTTGCTGCTGGTCAACGCCGGGATCGATCCGTCGCGCCCGCTCGAGACCCAGAAGGACAGCTTTTGGTGGGTCTCCGGCCTGTTCGGCCGTATCACCGAACCCTATGCGGACTATAAGCGCGTCGTGCGGGGCTTCGGTCCGGATCATCCCGGTCTCGCGCTCACCGATTTTACGGCGACGGTCGACGCCGGTTGCGGCTTCGGTGGACCCCTGATCGCCGCTTGCTTCCGCCCGGATGGGGCTCTAACGGACAGCATCGAGGTTTAGGTCAGGTTTTCTCATTCGAGCAGATATCAAACTTTCGCCGCATTTCAGACCTTCGAGCACCGCAATCCGGCACGAGTTATGTAGGACGGAGACTTCCCCTCTCTGTAGAGGCGAGCCAGCCCGCCTCACCCCATAGCCCCCATCAAAAAGGCTGGCGACCTTAAGGGGGGTGGTTGTCGGATCGACGACCACCCCTTTTTTTCTTGCCAACATGTCAGGCCGCCGCACGGCGCGTCGATTTTGCCTGTGGTCGAGCGATCTGCTATAGCGGCCTTCCGTAAGGGGTCGCTTCGGGGATTTCCCCGACGGCGCTCGCGTGACGATCTGATGGGGAGCGCGCCTGGACATGCCGGAATTGGTGGGTCGCGACCTCGAATGTCGCCGAGGCGGCCGGGTCGTCTTCCGCGATTTGAGCTTCGCCCTGGACGCGGGCGCGGCGCTGATCGTCACCGGCCCGAACGGCAGCGGCAAGTCGAGCCTTCTGAAAATCCTGGCGGGACTGATCAGGCCGAGTGCGGGCACTCTGCTTCGCGACGGTCACCCGGTCGAAGAGGACCGCGCGGCCTATTTAAGGGTGATCTGCTACCTCGGGCACACCGATGCTTTGAAGCTCGTGCTGACGGTCCAGGAGAACCTGGCATTCTGGAATCGCACCAATGATCCGGCGCGGCCGGCCCAGGCGCTGGACGTGCTTGGCATGGCGGCCTTCGCCGATCTGCCGGCGCGGCTGCTCTCCGCCGGCCAGCGTCGTCGCCTGGCGCTGGCGCGTGTCCTGGTGTCGGCGGCACCCATGTGGATCCTCGACGAGCCGACGGTCGGTCTCGACGACCAGGCCCGACAGGCTTTGAGCGAGGTCCTTGCGGCTCATCGGGCCGAGGGCGGCTCCTTGGTGCTTAGCACGCACCAGGCCGTCGATCTGCCAGCGGCGGAAAGGCTCGACCTCAAGGCTTTTGCCGTCGAGGAGCTGCCGGAGATGGTGTGGTGACGGCGTTTCTAGGCCAGGTCGGGCGCGAGCTCCGGCTCGCTCTTCGCCAGTCGGCCGATCTGGCGATGGTGGTCTTGTTCTTTGCCCTCGTCGCCGCGCTCTTTCCCTTCGCCGTTGGTCCCGAGCCCAATCTCCTGATGCGCCTCGCGCCGGGCGTGATTTGGGTCAGCGCCCTTCTGTCTGTGCTGCTGTCATTGGAGCGGCTTTTCCTCGCCGATTACGAGGACGGGACCCTCGAGCTGTTGGTTATCGGCCCGCAGCCTCTGGAGCTGGTGGTGCTGGCCAAGACGCTGGCGCATTGGTTGACCGCCGCCCTGCCGTTGGTCGCCGCCGCCCCGGTGGTCTCGGTGCTCTACAACCTTTCGGCCGAGGCTGCCGGCTGGCTGATGTTGGCCTTGGCGTTGGGCACGCCGAGCCTCAGCCTGGTCGGGGCGGTGGGGGCGGCTTTGGCCCTGGGCGCGCGCCGCGGAGGTGTGTTGATCCCGATCATCGTCCTGCCGCTTTACGTTCCGACCCTGATTTTTGGGGTCATGGCCAGCGAGGCCGCCCTTGCAGGGCTCTCGGCAAAGCCCTACCTCCTATTCTTGGGCGCCATCTTATTGCTGATGCTTTTCGTTGCGCCGCTCGCCGCCGCTGCGGGCTTGCGGCATTCAATGGAATGATTAGGGTGAGCGCCCGACCATGAGGATTTCCGCGGGGGTTGCCCATGCATCGCTTCGCCAACCCGGGACGCTTCCAGCGGCTGGCCGACAAGATCCTTCCCTGGAGCGCCGCGGGCGCCGTCATCGCCCTTGCGACCGGGCTCTATATGGGCCTTATCGCCTCACCGCCCGACTATCAGCAAGGCGAGTCGGTGCGCATCATGTACGTCCATGTTCCCTCGGCGTGGATGGCGCTTTTCGTTTACGTGGTGATCGCGCTGGCGAGCGCATCGGCACTGATCTGGCGCCATCCCTTGGCCGATCTGACGGCCCGGGCGGCCTCGCCCCTGGGCGCTGCCTTCGCTTTGCTCACGCTCGTCACCGGCTCTCTTTGGGGAGAGCCGATGTGGGGCACTTGGTGGGTCTGGGATGCGCGGTTGACCTCGATGCTGGTGCTTTTCTTTCTCTATCTTGGGCATATGGCCTTGATGAACGCCTTCGAGGACCAGGCCCGCGGTTACCGGGCCGCGGCGGTGCTGGCGCTGGTCGGCGTCATCAACGTGCCGATCATCAAGTATTCGGTGGAGTGGTGGTCGACCTTGCACCAGCCGGCCTCGGTCCTGCGCTTGGGTGGGCCGACGATCGAGGCCAGCTTATTGTGGCCGTTGGCAGCGATGGCGGTCGGGTTCAAGCTCTACTTCGTGACCCTGTTGCTGCTGCGGATCAAGAGCGAGCTTGCCGCGGCGCGGTTGCGCGCCTTGCAGGCGGCCAAGATTCGGGCCGGATGAGGAGGCGA
>JBFELD010000020.1:0-12970 GCA_041552375.1 Kiloniellaceae bacterium
CGTAGTAAGCCGCCGTTCGCCCGCTGGTGGAGCAGTCCGGGCACCATTCCACCCCGATGATACGTAGTTGGTTATCACCGAAGCCCGAGCGAATGCCCGCCTGGATGAGCGCCTCCACCAGACCCTCCTCGCGCCCACTGGCGATGATCCCGACCCGTGGCTTGAGGAGGCTTTGATCCTTCAAGCGCTGATAGGCCTGGATCGCCTTGGAGGTGGTGAGCGAGTTGTAGACCGAGGTGATGCCGAAGCCGAGAAACTCGTCGAAGACGGCCTGCAGCCCCGCCATGATGTCCTCGACTTTGTCGTCGGCGTGAATACGTTCGACGAAGAGCTGGGCCGCCGCCTCGCGCACCAGACCCGTCATCGCACCGCTTGCCGGGTCACGGTCGAAGGCCCCGAAGGGAGGATCGGTTGTACCTTCGTCGATCCCCAGGGCGGCGAGCGCGGCGCTGTTCACCAGGCCGAGATGACCGTCGGTCCGAAGGATGAAAAGCGGGCGGCCCGCCGTCGCGTGGTCCAGCTCCGCGCGGCTCGGATAGCCGCCGCTCTTGCGCTCGTTGAATCGATAACCGGCAAACCAAGCCTCGGGCGCTATGGTACCGGTCGCGGCGGCGATCGTGTCCAAAAGTTCGGCGCGCGAGGCAATTCGTCCCGGGTCCAAACTGTGCCAGCGGCTGAGCCGGGCCGCGGCGCCATCGGGATGGCAATGGGAGTCGACGATGCCTGGTATGACCGTGCGCCCCCCGAGATCGATAACGCGGGTCGCGATCCCCGCCAGTCCGGCCAGATCCTCGCTCTCGCCGAGAGCGACGATCTTGCCGTCACGCGCGGCAAGAGCGGCAACGATCCGCTCGTCAGGATCGAGGGTGACGAATTTCCCGCCCGTGAGCAGCAGGTCGGCGGCAACGCTCTCGCTCATGCCCGGGCGCTACTCGGCTGCCTCCTGATAGGCGGAGAGCGGCGGACAGCTACAAACCAGGTGACGATCGCCGGCGACGTTGTCGACCCGGCCGACCGGCGGCCAGTACTTGTCCTCGCGCAAGGCCGCCAGAGGGAAGAAGGCCCGCTCTTTGTCG
Source organism: Kiloniellaceae bacterium (assembly GCA_041552375.1). Lineage (GTDB taxonomy): Bacteria > Pseudomonadota > Alphaproteobacteria > Kiloniellales > Kiloniellaceae > JAJFGK01. The sequence goes on from JBFELD010000020.1 coordinate 1,077, forward strand.
TAGGGCCGCTCCCAAGGGGTCTCCAGCAAGAGATGATGGGTATGAGGCGCGTTCCTCACCACGTTGTTCTCGGGGTCGGCCTCGCCGCGCTCGATCTCCGCGATTTCCGCGCGGATGGCAATCATGGCATCGCAGAAGCGGTCGATCTCGCGCTTGGTCTCGCTCTCGGTCGGCTCGATCATGAAGGTATCAGGCACCGGCCAGGACATGGTAGGCGCATGAAAACCGTAATCGACCAAGCGCTTGGCCACGTCGTCGGCCGAGATGCCACAGGATTCCTTCACCGACCGAAGATCGATAATGCACTCGTGCGCGACCATGTCGTTCTTACCCGTGTAGACCACCGGGTAGTGGTCCTTCAAGCGATGGGCCATGTAGTTGGCGTTGAGGATTGCCACCTGGGTCGCGCGCTTCAGCCCCTCAGGCCCCATCATCGTGATGTAGGCCCAGGATATCGGCAGGATTGAGGCCGAGCCCCAAGGAGCAGCCGCTACCGCGCCGATCGTCTCGCCCCCGGCGGCGGAAGGGTTGACCCCCTCGACCACCGGGTGATCGGGCAGGAAGGGCGCCAGATGGGCCCGGACGCCGATGGGCCCCACCCCGGGCCCACCGCCGCCATGAGGTATGCAGAAGGTCTTGTGCAGGTTCATATGCGAGACGTCGGCGCCGATTTCGGCCGGATAGGCAACCCCCAGCATGGCGTTCAGGTTGGCCCCGTCCAGATAGACCTGGCCGCCGTGATCGTGGACGATCTTGCAGACCTCGCGCACCTGCTCCTCGAAGACACCATGAGTGGAGGGATAGGTGATCATGAGAGCCGAGAGATGGTCCTTGTGCTCGCCCGCCTTGGCCTTCAAGTCCACAAGGTCGATATTGCCGTGGTCGTCGCAACCGACCACCACCACCCGGAGGCCAGCCATGATGGCCGAGGCCGGATTTGTGCCGTGCGCCGAGCTGGGAATGAGGCAAACGTCGCGGTGATCTTCGCCCCGGCTATGGTGGTACTTCTTGATGGTCAAAAGCCCGGCGTACTCGCCCTGCGAGCCGGCGTTCGGCTGCAGCGAGACCGCATCGAACCCCGTCACGGCACAGAGCATCTCCTCCAGCTCCTCGAAGAGTTGCTGGTAACCAAGCGTCTGGTCATGCGGCGCGAAGGGATGCATGGCCGAAAAGTTCCGCCAGGTGATGGGGATCATCTCCGTCGTCGCGTTCAGCTTCATGGTGCAGGAACCCAGAGGGATCATCGCCCGGTCGAGCGCCAGATCCTTCGCCGCCAACCAACGCAGATAGCGGAGCATCTCGGTTTCGGCATGATAGAGATGAAAGACCGAATGGGTCAGGAACTCGCTCTCTCGTCTCAGCGCGGCGGGGATGCCCTCTTCGACCTCCGCGTCCAGCGCCATGATGTCAAGCCGCCGGTCGGCCTTTGAGGAGAAGACCCGCCACAATGCCTCGAGATTGGCGCGCTTGGTGGTCTCGTCGAACGAGATGCCCAGGTGGTCGGCATCGATCAGGCGCAGGTTGATTCGCGACTCGCGCGCGTTCGCCACCAACCGGCCGGCCTGGCCCGGCACGCGCACACGTATGGTATCGAAATGGGCATCGGTGACGACTTCGAAGCCGAGACGGCGTAAGCCCTCCGCTGCGATGCAAGCCATGCGGTGGACCCGTCCGGCGATAAGGCGCAAACCGTCGGGGCCGTGGTAGACCGCGTAGAGCGCGGCCACGACAGCCAAGAGCACCTGCGCGGTGCAGATGTTGCTGGTCGCCTTCTCGCGGCGGATGTGCTGCTCGCGGGTTTGCAGCGCCATGCGCAGCGCCGGCCGGCCTTGCGCATCGACAGACACCCCGATGATGCGCCCCGGCACCTGACGCTTATAGGCTTCGCGTGTCGCGAAGAAGGCCGCATGCGGGCCACCGAAGCCCATGGGCACACCGAAGCGCTGAGCGCTGCCGATCACGACATCGGCCCCCATTTCTCCTGGCGGCTTGAGCAAACAAAGCGAAAGCAGGTCGGCGGCGACCACAGCCAGTGCCTGTTTTTGATGCACCCGCTCCACCACGTCGGAGATATCGCGAAGACCCCCGGTCGAGCCCGGGTATTGCACCAGAACGCCAAAGACGTCGTGTTGGTCCAGCTCCTCGCCGTAAGGGTCGCCCACGATGATCTCGAAATCGAAATGCCGTGCCCGCGTGCGCAGCACCGCCAGGGTTTGCGGGTGACAGTCGCGATCGACGAAGAAGGTCATGGACTTGCTCTTGGCCACACGCTTGGCAAGCGCCATGGCTTCCGCCGCCGCCGTCGCCTCGTCGAGCAGCGAGGCGTTTGCCAGCTCCATCGCGGTCAGATCCATCACCATCTGCTGAAACGTCAGTAACGCCTCGAGGCGGCCTTGGCTGACCTCGGCCTGGTATGGGGTGTAGGCGGTGTACCAGCCGGGGTTCTCGACTACGTTGCGCAGGATCACGGTGGGCGTGACGGTGCCGTAATAGCCCATACCGATCATCGAAATGAAGACCCGGTTGCGCGCCGCCATCTGCCGCAGCGTGGAGAGCGTCATGCGCTCGCTCTTGGGCTCCTCCAAGGCCAGAGGCTGATCGAGAATGATATCGCCAGGTACCGCCTTGTCGATCAACTCATCCAAGGAGCCAAGGCTCAAAGCCTCCAACATCTCGCTGATTTGCGGCTCGCCGGGCCCGATGTGGCGTCGGATGAAGTCGCCGCGCATCTTCAACTCATCGAGCGTGTAGCGTTTGTTCATCTTGGATCCCTCGTTTCGCCTTTTTGGTTCACCCCACGGTTGAGCGGCAAGGCTCACGCCCGCTGCCTTCGTCTCGGCGTCGGTCAGCCCCCACCCTCGACAAAGCTCTTGTAGCCCGCTTCGTCCATCAGGCCGGCCAGCTCGCCCGCATCGGCGACCGTCATCTTGAAGAACCAGCCGTTGCCCATCGGATCGCTGTTGACCAACTCCGGATTATCGGCCAAGGCTTCGTTGCCCTCGATCACTTGGCCCGAGATCGGGGCATAGACCTCACTTGCCGCCTTGACCGACTCGACGACACCCGCCTCGTCACCTTTGCCAAACTCCTTGCCCGCCTCCGGCACCTCCACATAGACGATCTCGCCGAGCTGCTCTTGCGCGTGGTCGGTGATGCCCACCGTCACCTTATCCCCATCGATCAAAAGCCACTCGTGATCTTCGGTGTATTTTATCTCGCTCATCGGCTCCCCCTATTCTGGAATGGACTCATCCGCGGTAATAGTTGTGACGGACAAATGGTAGCTTAACGACAAGACAGGGCAACGGCTTTCCCCTCACTAGCGCAAAGACCCGTGTCTCGGCCTGCGTCCGTTCGGCCTCGAGATAGGCCATGGCGATCGGACGCCCGAGGCTGGGCGAGAAGGCGCCGCTGGTGACTTGCCCGATCCGGCGACCCTCTTCGTCGGCAACTTCCGCGCCCTCGCGCACCGGCGCGCGCCCTTCGGGCGCCAGGCCGACGCGCTTGCGCGTAGCGCCGTCGCGGATCTGGCCCAAGATCGCCTCGGCGCCGAGAAAGCCGCCTTCCTCGCGCCGGCGCTTGCCGATCGCCCAGGTGAGACCGGCCTCGACAGGGCTCGTGCTCTCGTCGAGGTCCTGGCCGTAAAGAGGCAGTCCCGCCTCCAACCGCAAGGTATCGCGGGCACCGAGCCCAATGGCGAGAACCTCCCCGAAAGCCAGCAGTCGCCGCGCGAGTGCCTCCGCAGCGTCCGCCGGGACCGAAATCTCATAGCCGTCCTCGCCGCTGTAGCCCGACCGGCTGAGACGGCAGTCGACGCCGTCGAGGCGTACCACACGGGTCGACATGAAGGCCATCTCGGCCACCTCCGGCGCGACCCGGGCGAGAACCTCGGCCGCCTTGGGCCCCTGCAAGGCCAAGAGCGCCCGGTCGGTCAGCTCATGCAAGCGGGCTCCCTCGCCGAGGCCGGCGCTCAGATGCGCGATGTCCTCGGCCTTGCGGCTGGCGTTCACCACCACATAGAGGTGATCGCTCGCATTCGCGATCATCAAATCGTCGAGGATGCCGCCGGAAGGGTTGGTGAAAAAGCCATACCGCATTCGCCCCTCGGCAATCCCGGCCACGTCGACCGGCACCAACGTTTCCAGCGCGCCCGCGCGGCGCTCTCCTTCCAGGCGAAGCTGACCCATGTGAGAGACATCGAACAGTCCGGCCGCCGCGCGGGTGTGGAGGTGCTCGGCCTTGATGCCGGCGGGGTAGTTCAGCGGCAAGGCAAAACCCGCGAACGGCACCATCTTCGCGCCGAGTTCGAGATGGAGCTTATAAAGCGGCGTACGCGCCGAATCTCCTAAAGCATCGGCCATCGCGTTCGACCCTTCCTTCTTACGTCTCCTTGTTACGTCGCGAGCACACCGCTTACGCACGGCGGCCCTAGCGATTGTGTGACCGGAGGGCCCAGGATCACAAGCAACGAAGCGGGTCTCAGACGGGCCCTCAAGCGATGGTGAACGGACAATCCGGACCGTGAGGTCGATAGGTCTCGAGGCACGACGGTGCGTCCTCTCCGACGATGAAGTTTCCTATAGGAAATTTTTTGTGCGCTCAACCCTGTTCGACCCTTGTCCCAAAAATGGGTAATGTCCAGCTCGCCTCAGCTCGCCGTCACCCATAATATCAGCGCGTCTTCTTCACTCTCCGAGACGCACGCGTGGCCCATACGGCTGTCGTAATAGACGCAATCGCCGGTGTCCAAGCTCAACGGCTCGTAATATTCCGTGTAAAGCGTGATGCGCCCTTGCAGGACGAGTAGAAACTCCTCGCCCTCGTGGCGAACCCAATCCGGGAAATCCTCGAAAGACCGCGCCCGAATGCGGCTCTTGAAGGGGATCATCTTCTTGTTGGTGAGCGCCGTGCAGAGCAGCTCGTGCTCATAGGTCGTGGTCGGGTGGGCCCGACCTTTTCCGGCACGCGTAACGGCCCGCCGGCCCGGTGAGTTGGGCGGCGCCGACGCTTGGAAAAGCTGAGGAATGTCGATGCCAAGTCCGACGACGAGCTTCTGCACTGCCTCGAAGGTCGGCGACATCTGCCCGTTCTCGATCTTGGAGAGGGTCGACCTGGCAAGCCCCGTCTTTCGACTGACCACCTCGAGGGTCCAGCGGTGCTGGCGGCGAATGGCGCGAATGCGCTCTCCCAGGCGAAGTGGCTCCAACCGGGGCCCGGCTGCGGTTCCCACGTGCAGGGCCGGTGGTTCGCCCGCACCGTCCGCCGACTGCGTGGGCGCGGTCTCGGCGGCTTCCTCAGCCATAATTGACGCCTGCCGATCGGTCACCACCATGCCTCAGCCCTCGCCATAACCACCTCGACAAACGCTTTCCTCATGATGTCGTGGGTTGCCGGTCTAGAGTGAGGACAACCATAACATCTGAATTTCCTATTGGAAAATTATTTTCGGATAGGTAAACATGCTACACTGTGAAAGCGCGAAGTCGGACGAGGACAGATCCAACCGCGCAGGCGGCTCCGTTCAATGTTTCGGCCTTGTCGCAGGGAGGCCCCGTCACCTCGGGGTTGAAAGGGCATGACGCTCAGCATATTCGATCTTTTCAAGGTCGGGATTGGACCCTCCAGTTCGCACACGGTCGGACCGATGTGGGCCGCGCACCGGTTCCTGCTCGAGCTGGAATCTCAAGCGTTGCTGAACGATGTCGGCGCGGTCGAGGCGGAGCTGTTCGGGTCGCTTGCCCTGACAGGCAAAGGGCACGGCACCGATACGGCCATAATGCTGGGCCTCTCGGGCGCGCAACCCGACAAGGTCGACCCGGACGCGGTCGAGACGATCATTCACGAGATCCGCAGCACCGGCGAGATGATGCTTTTCGGGCAGCGGGCGATCACCTTCAATGAGGAGCGAGATATTCGCTTTCATTTCATGGAGGTTTTGCCGCGCCATCCCAATGGCCTGATCCTGCGCGCCAAGACCGGGGACGGCGCCACGGTTCTACTCGAGCAGACCTACTACTCCATAGGGGGCGGCTTTGTATTGAGCGAGCAGGAGTTCGCCGACATCGACAATTTGCCCGCCACGAACGTGCAGCTGGCCCATCCGTTCGAGACCGCCGTGGAATTGCTGGCCATCGGGTGCCGCACAGGTCTCAGCATCGCCGAGATCGTACGCGAGAACGAACTGGCCTGGCGCAGCGACGAGGAGATCGTCGAGGGTCTGCGCACCCTCTGGTCGGTGATGGAGGATTCGATCGAGCGCGGATGCCGGAAGGAAGGCATCCTCCCGGGCGGCCTCAACGTCAAGCGGCGCGCCCACGAGCTGCACGAGAAACTCAGCGCTCGGCCGGAAGACGGCTTGGAAGACCCACTGACGGTCATGGACTGGGTCAGCCTCTTCGCCTTGGCTGTCAACGAGGAGAACGCGGCCGGCGGGCGGGTGGTGACGGCGCCGACCAATGGAGCCGCCGGCGTCATCCCGGCAATCGTCGCTTATTACGAACGCTTCGTTCCCACCGCTACCGAGCAGGGCGTTTTCGACATTCTCTTGACCGCCGCGGCAATCGGCATGCTCTACAAGAAGAACGCCTCCATCTCGGCCGCGGAAGTCGGTTGCCAGGGCGAGGTCGGTGTCGCTTGCTCGATGGCCGCCGCCGGTCTCGCCGCGGCTTTGGGCGGCAGCAACGAGCAGATCGAGAACGCCGCCGAGATCGGCATGGAGCACAATCTGGGTCTCACCTGCGATCCCATCGGCGGATTGGTTCAAATCCCCTGTATCGAGCGCAACACCATGGGTGCCATCAAGGCCATCAACGCGGCGCGCCTCGCTTTGCGTGGCGACGGGTCGCACAAGGTCCCTCTCGACAGGGTCATCGAGACGATGCGCCAGACCGGCATCGACATGCAGGACAAATATAAGGAAACCTCGCAAGGAGGGCTCGCGGTCAACGTCGTGGAGTGCTGAGTAGTCGCCCTTGCCTTTGGCGCGTGCGCCCGCCCGCTCAGCGGTTCTTCTTGTTGTATTCGTAGTCGTCCGGCGTCAGCACGAAGCCAATGAATACCCGGTATTCGCCCCCGGATTGACCGGGGCGGACCGGAAGCTGGTAATCGACCTGGTCGACCTTCTCGATCAGGGTTTTGTTCTCGGGCAACGCCATGTCGACGTCGAACTCTTCGCGAGCGACGATGCTGCGGCTGGCATCGGCGATGGCGACGAAATAGGTAAAGCGCACCCGCGGGTCGACGCTAGCCGGTCCGCGCCCAACGCGGACGCGAACCGCCAACTCGGACTCTATGAGGTCGTCGTCGAACTCGCAGTCGACGATCGCGGCCCCGATATCGGCTTCATAGACGACGTCCGTGAGGTCACGACCATCGCCTTGAAAGTGGACGATCTGACCCGCGTCCTGAACCACCGCCACACCGGGACAGAAGAAACGAGGCTCTTCCTCATCACCGGCGCAAGAGACCACCATCAGCGCGACGAGCAAGGGCCACCAAATGCCAAGACGACGATACCTCCTGCCGTCAGGCAAGCACGATCGATGAGCCAACGAGAGCTTAGCCATATCTATAGCTTGGCGTGAGAGCCGTCACAGAGCGGCTTTCGTGCGCTTGTCTTACAGCCGCAGAAAAAAACCGTGCCCGCCTGGTCGGCGACATAAGCAACCGGCGTGAAGTCGGTCCCCTTATGGGATCCGTCACAAAAGGGCTGGTTGCGGCTGCGACCGCAGGCGCACCAAAAGTACTTCTTTCCTGCTTCGATATCGGCCCTATAGGGCGCCTTTTGAGCCACCACCGGTTCCGTCATTCTCGCCTTGTCCTCCGCTCGACCCGCCGCCCCGACGGGAAAGGGCTTTGCAATTGCCGCGCCGCCCCCTAAAACCTGTGCCAGGACTTTAGGCAAGCCCGGTGCCGAGGACAAGTGCGGTGAGCCTGCGCGCCTCGCCGGCCAGCCATCGCCACTCGTCACGCCACACTGGCCGCGACGCGCAGAACCGTTGGGAGCATGATGATGGACAACATGCACGACAAATTCAGCGTCAATGGGACCGGCGACGGTACCAAGCCTCGATTGAGGATCTTGCTCGCCAATCCACGCGGATTTTGCGCCGGTGTCGAACGGGCGATCGAAATCGTCGAAAAGGCGCTCGTCAAGTATGGCCGCCCGGTCTATGTCCGGCACGAGATCGTCCATAATCGATTCGTCGTCGAATCGCTGCAGGAAAAAGGGGCGGTGTTCGTCGAGGAGCTCTCGGAGGTTCCCGAGGGTGTTCCAGCAATCTTCTCGGCCCACGGTGTACCCAAATCAGTGCCGCGCGAGGCCGAACGGCGCAATCTCTTCTATCTCGATGCCACCTGCCCGCTGGTCAGTAAGGTGCACCGCGAGGCCGAGCGTCATTTCCGCGAGGACCGGAAGATCGTTCTCATCGGCCACAACGGCCATCCGGAGGTGATCGGCACCATGGGCCAGTTGCCGGACGATGCGATCGTTCTCGTGGAGAGCTCGAAGGACGCGGAAGTTCTGGAGATCGAGGATCCGTCCAACCTGGCCTACATCACCCAGACCACTCTCTCGGTGGATGACACGGCGGAAATCGTGGCCATCTTGAAGCGCCGCTTCCCGGCGATCCAAGGCCCCAAGAAAGAAGATATCTGCTATGCCACAACCAACCGGCAACACGCCATAAAGGCAATCGCGACGGAAGCCGAAGCCGTGGTCGTGGTGGGGGCGCCCAACTCCTCTAACTCGCAGCGCCTTGCGGAGGTTGCCCGCGCCATGGGCTGCGCGCGCGTCTGTTTGGTGCAACGCGCCCAACAGCTCGATTGGGACCTTTTCGGCGGTATATCCTGCCTCGGTGTCACCGCCGGCGCCTCCGCGCCGGAGATCCTCGTCGAGGAAGTTCTCTCGGCATTTCTCGAGCGCTATGACGCGACGGTCATCGAGGTCAACGGCGTGACCGAGAACGTGATCTTCAAACTGCCACGCGAGCTCGCGCTCGAAACCAAGCGAAGCGCCTCGTCTTAATCCAACCGCCAGCCGGGGAACCCCCAGGACCGTAGCAGCGCGAAGTCCGACACCATGGCCGTCTATACGCAAGTCTTCGACGAAGACCTCGAAGCCTTCCTGGAAGTTATGATCTGGGCGAGATCATCTCCTTCAAAGGCATTGCCGAGGGTGTCGAGAACTCCAACTACCTGCTGCGCACGTCCTCGGGCATCTTCATCCTGACCCTTTACGAAAAGAGGGTGGCGCGCGAGGACTTGCCGTTCTTCATCGGTCTGATGCGTCACTTGGCGATGAAGGGAATCGCCTGTCCAACCCCCATCGAGGACAAGTCCGGATCCGCCCTGAACGAGCTCTGTGGCCGGCCGGCCGCGGTCATCTCATTTTTGGATGGGTTGTGGCCTCGGCGAATCCAGCCGTTCCATACCGCCGAACTCGGACGGGCCCTGGCCGAACTGCACGAGGCCGGACGCGATTTCGAGCTGACCCGGCCCAATTCCCTGTCCCTCGAGGCTTGGCGGCCTCTCTTCGAAGCTTCGGCTGGCGGCGCCGATGCTGTTACCGCCGGATTGGCCAGTGAACTCGAGGCCGAGATCACTCATTTGGAGAGGAATTGGCCCACCGACCTGCCGAGCGGGGTCATTCATGCCGACCTCTTTCCCGACAATGTCTTCTTCCGCGGGGAGTCCTTGAGCGGCCTGATCGACTTCTACTTCGCCTGCAACGATTTCTTCGCCTATGACATCGCCGTCTGCCTGAACGCCTGGTGCTTCGAGCCCGACAACGCCTTCAACGTCACCAAGGCCCGCATGATGCTTCAGGCCTACCGCCGCGTGCGTCCGCTCGATGAGGCGGAATTGGCCTACCTGCCCCTGCTCTGCCGCGGCAGTGCCGTGCGTTTCCTGCTGACCCGGCTTTACGACTGGCTCAACCACCCCGAAGGAGCCTTCGTGCGGCCCAAGGATCCGCTGGAGTTCCTGCGCAAGCTGGCCTTCCACAAGCGTGTCGACGGTCCGGGCGCCTATGGATTGGACCTTTGACCCACCCCGCCGACAGTGAGGTCGTGGAGATCTTCACCGATGGCGCCTGCCTGGGAAACCCCGGACCGGGCGGCTGGGCCGCCCTGTTGCGCTACAAGGGGCGCGAGAGAGAGATCTGCGGCCACCAGGCCCAGACAACGAACAACCGTATGGAGCTGCTGGCCACGATCGCCGCGCTGGAGGCCTTGCGGAAACCTTCACGGGTCCGGGTAACCACGGACAGCACCTATGTCCGCGATGGGATCACCCGTTGGATACACGACTGGAAACGACGCGACTGGAAAACCGCTAACAAGAAACCCGTCAAGAACGTCGAGTTGTGGCAGCGCCTGGAAGCCGCGACAGCTCCCCATGACGTGGACTGGCACTGGGTGCGTGGCCACAGCGGCCACGAGGAAAACGAGCGGGTCGACCGCCTCGCTCGCGAACAGGCCGAAGGAGTGGTGCGTAATGGTTGATACCTTCACCCGGCTTTCGGGCACCCGGCTTTCAGGCACTCGGCTTTCGGGCACCCGGCCTTCGCGCCGGGCGGGCCTGACGGTCATTGGGTGCCTGGCCGCTGGGCTTGCCCTGCCGCACGGCAGGCCCGGCGCCGCAGAGCCGCAAGCGGCCTGCCTGGCCGATCCCACCGCGGCTTGTATCTTCGCCCTCGCCGAGGACCTGGCCCGCCTTCAGACCCCACCCGAGCGCCATATCGTAGCCGTCGCCGTGGCCTGGGCCAAAGTCGGCGACTTCGCGCGCGCGGCGACGGTGATCGACAGCCTCCAGCCTTTCGCGCCCTCACACGACGACGCGCTGCGGCGTATGGCCTCGGTTGCCGCCAGCCAAAACCGCGACGAAACCCTCGCCTCCATCCTGGCGGAGATCCGAAATGAACGAACGAGAGAGCAAGCACGGGCCGAGGCCGCGGTGGCCTTCGCCCGGGCCGGCCACCTCGATGCGGCCCAGTCACTGCTCACCACTCTTTCGTTTCCCTCGGACCGTGCCACCGTGCTGGCGGAAATCGGCCTTGCCGAGGAACGGGCCGGCAGATCGAATGAGGCCATGGCCGCCTTTTCCGCCGCCGAGGAAGCCATCACCCAGGGCGAGGTCGCCAAGAGCGCTTTGGGCACCGCGCTCGCCCGCGCCGGGCACATCGACCGGGCCCTTGCAATCAGCGAAACCTTGGTCGCGGGCACACCGCTTTACGCGCTGCAGGTTGCGATCGTGTCGAGCCTCTTGGAGGCCGACCGGATCCCGCAGGCGCTTGACGTTATCGACGGGATCCCCAACGCCGGCATCCGCGAGGCGGCGCGCTTGAAGATCCTGGCATTTCTGCTGGAAGCCGGGCGTGACGGCGAGGCCGATGCCCTGGCCGCCACCTTCACAGACGGCATGGGCAGTCCCAGGGTGCTGCTCGCCTACGCCCGCGCCCTGGCCCGCCGGGGCGACGACGACGGCGCCATCGCCATGATCGGGGATCTGGAGCCGAAATCCCGCTCTCCGGTCTACTACGCGATCGCGCGTCGGCAGATTGCAGAGGGAGACCTCGCGGGCGCCAGGTCGAGCTTGGATGCGGTCTCCAACGGCCGCCAGCGCCAGGACCTGTTGCGTCTCATCGCCTTGGACGAAGCCGCGGCCGGGAGCCGGCGCCAGGCGTTGGAAACCGTGCTGTCGATCGATCTCGGCCAGCCGCGCCTGACCGCACTGTTGGATTTGGCGGTAAGCCTGGCACCAGCGCCATAATCCAAGCCAGCTTGCCTGCCGGTGCCGTCGATGCTCGACTATAGAGCCGCGAGAACGGCCTCGGCGCTCGACCCCTCGAAAGTCCCGGGGGGATCGATGGCCAGCTTCTGAACCACACCGTCGTC
>JBFELD010000021.1:0-12907 GCA_041552375.1 Kiloniellaceae bacterium
ATCACGCACCCTCCCGCGCGGCGTCGCCATGCCAGGGGCAACGGCTGAAGCTCGCCGGGCATAGGCGTTTGCCGTCCTGACGGCAGATTACCGTCTTCGGGGACCCGTATGCCTTGGCGACCAGGGCTGCCAAGCCGGCAATAAAGCTTGGATCCTCGTTCACCGTGGGAACCCGGTGGTAGGCTGTTGCGCCCTTCTCGCTTGCCAGTTTCCGGTATTCGACATCGAGCTCGACCAAGGTCTCGGAATGCTCGGAAACGAAGGCGATCGGGACGACGACGATGGTGCGTCCCGCGGCGGCGGCGCGCGCGATCTCATCCTCCGTTGCCGGTCCGATCCACTCCAAAGGCCCGACCCGGCTCTGGTAACAAGTCACCCAGTCCAAGTCCTCTCGCCCTAGATCCGCTACGACCGCCGCGACCGATTGCTCGACCTGCCATTGATAGGGATCGCCCTTGGCAATGATCTTCTTCGGCAAACCATGGGCCGAAAACAATACCCGCGGCGAGGCGCCGTCGGGTAGATCATCCAAGACCCGGGCAAGAGCCGTGCCGACCGCCTTCACAAATCCATCGTGAGTGGGATAGCAACAAATTGGTGTCGTCACTGCGTTGAGACCGCAAGCCTTGGCCGCGCGGTGCCAGTCCGCCACCGAAGAGCCACTGGTCGTTGCCGAGAATTGTGGGTAGAGCGGCAAGAGAACGACCCGATCGGCGCCCCAGATTTTCACTTCCTGCGCCGTCTCGTCGGAGAAGGGGTGCCAATAGCGCATCGAAATGAAGATCTTGAATTCCGTGTTGCCGCTCTCACCAGCCAGAGCCGCTTGCAGAGCATCGGCCTGGCGTTCGGTGTTGGGCAAAATGGGCGAGCGGCCGCCCAGGATCTCATAAATTTCCCGAGCCACCGGCGCACGGCGGCTCGAGATGAGCTTTGCCAGGCACCACCGGATCGGCTGCGGCGCGCTAATGATCGCTGGATCGTTGAAAAGGTTGAACAGGAACGGCTGAACCGCTTGTGGCCCGTCGGGCCCACCGAGGTTCATGAGCACGACCGCTGTCTTCATGAGCGCACCAGCTCCAGCATCGTCTCGACATGACCGATCGGCGTATCGGGAAGGATTCCGTGACCTAGATTGAAGATATGGGGCTGCCCCTCGAAAGCTTTCAAAATGGCATCTGTGCGCTCGGCCAGCACCGGGCCGCCGGCGCGAAGCAGAACCGGGTCAAGATTTCCTTGCAAGACGACTTTCTCGCCCAGGACTTCCCGCGCCCATGACAAGGGAACCTGAGAATCGAGGCCAAGAGCCTGGGCCCCGCTCTGCTCTGCGTACACCCGATAGAGCGGCCCCGCACCCCGTGGAAAGACGATGATCGGGACCGTCGGTTGGACCGCCCTTACTCTGTCGATGATCGCCTTGCAGGGCTCCAACGACCAACGACGCAGGTCAGCTTCCGGCCAAACCCCGGCCCAGGATTCGAAGATTTGCAGCACCTCAGCACCATGACCTACCTGTTCGATCAGATAGTCGGCCGTGGCTTCGACCAGAAGATCGATTAGCCGCGCAAACCCCTCCGGATCCTTATAGGACCAGGTCTTGGCTGCGAGAAAGTCGCGGCTGGAGCTACCCTCGATCATATAGCTCGCCACAGTCCAAGGCGCCCCGGCAAAGCCGATCAGAGCCACGGTATCCGGCAGCTCCGATCTCAAACCTGTCACGGTCTCATAAACCGGAGACAGTCGCTTGTGCAAACCACCCAGCGACAGCCTCCGCAGATCGTCCGCGCCGGTTATCGGATCCAGACGTGGGCCATGGCCTTCCTCGAACCAGACCTTCTGCCCCAGCGCATGGGGGACGACCAGAATATCGGAGAACAGGATCGCCGCATCGAACGCGAAACGTCGGATCGGTTGCAACGAAACCTCGACCGCAAGCTCGGGCGTGAAGCAAAGGTCAAGGAATCCCCCCACGGTCCTTCGGATCTCTCGGTATTCCGGAAGGTATCGCCCGGCTTGCCGCATCAGCCAGATCGGCGGTGTCGACGTGGTTCCACCGGCAAGCGCGTGAAGGAGGGGCTTTTGGTCGTCGCTCGAATGTAGGCTCACGTCATCCTCGTCGAGGCATGCTCGATAGGGGGTTCGGCTATTCTTACGGCTTGCTGCGTCGGTCGAGAGGATAGGGTTTTGGCCTACTCAAGACCACACTATAAAAACATAAATTTTATAATATTTAGATTGATGTGGTAGTGGTGCTTGTGAAATCCGGGGATTGGTCCTTTCTCCCGAGGTTATCAGGTCGACGCGACCCTCCATGCCGATTACGCCTATCGACCTTGAATGTTTCCTGGAAAACAGAATAAACGCGATTTCGATCATGGGCTTGAGCTTGTGATGTAAGGAGTGGATAAGAGGGAAAAGCGGTGCTACATCGTCGTGCCGAGGCCCTTATCCCCGATGTCACAGGGGTGATGCGTGCCACCGGGTAAGAGCAAAGATAGAAACTGCTATGCCTGAATGCTTTTCGAGCCCATGGGGATAAAGCCGCTTTTGTCCCCGGCTTGCGTCGAGTTCAGGGTGACTATCCACAAGCCGAAGCGGTCGAGAGGCGACTTGGCATGAGCAACACCCATCTGCACCTCGTATCGGATGCGACCGGTGAGACGATCAACTCCGTCGCCCGTGCTTGTCTCGTGCAGTTTCGCGGCGTCAACCCGGTCGAGCATGTTTGGAGTCTCATCCGAACCGAGGGTCAGATGAGCAAGGTCTTAAGGGGGATCGAGGTTGATCCGGGGCCGGTGCTCTTCACCATCGTCAACAGCGATCTGCGAAACGATCTCGTCGATGGGTGCCGGTCGATCGGCGTGCCCTGCATCCCGGTTCTTGATCCGATCATGCATTCGCTGGCCAACTATTTCGGGGTCGAGATCAGCGGCCAACCGGGGTTGCAGCATGTCCTGGACAACGAGTATTTCAATCGCATGGAGGCGATGCACTTCGCGCTCGCCCACGATGATGGACAACTTCCGGCCGAGCTGTCGAAAGCGGACATCATCATCATCGGCGTCTCGCGCACATCAAAAACGCCGACCTGTATCTATTTGGCCAACCGGGGAATGAAGGCCGCGAACGTGCCCTTGGTGCCGGGATGTCCGGTCCCGAGAGAATTGCTCGACGTCACCGCACCTCTCGTGGTCGGACTGACGAAGGACCCGGACAGCCTGGTGCAAGTACGCAAGAACCGGTTGCGCATGATCTCCGAACGTGAGGACGAAACCGACTACGTCGACATCGACGCGGTGCGCGAGGAAGTCTCAACGGCGAGGCGCCTGTGCGTGCAACAGGGATGGCCCGTGATCGACGTCACCCGCCGTTCGATCGAGGAAACCGCGGCGACGATCCTTGCTCACTATGCCCGCCATAGCCAAGGAGCGGAAGAGCTCTGAGGGTGACGAATGAAATCCATGGGGTGAAGCCATGACCGCGGGCAGGCGCCATCTGCCGGGCGGGGAAGAGATCATCCTCGCCTCCGCCAGCCCCTCTCGCAGGCGGTTGCTGACCGCGGCGGGGGTCGCTCACGTCGCCATGCCGGCTTCGATCGATGAGGAGACAGCGAAAGAGTCCTTGCGGGGGCAGGGTGCCGAGCCGTTGGAGATTGCCGAAACGCTGGCGGAATTGAAGGCCAGGCGACTTTCGATGAGGCATTCGGGTCGACTGGTCATCGGGGCAGATCAAATGCTGGTGTGCGACGACATTCAGTTGGATAAGCCCGACGACCTCGACCATGCCGCCCGGCACCTGACGTTCCTGTCGGGGCGCACGCACGCGCTACCAACCGTCGCGGTGGTCGTCCTCGACGGCCAGCGGATCTGGCACCACCGCGATACGCCGCGGCTGACGATGCGGTCTTTGAGCGCGGGTTTTATCGCCGATTACCTGACGTCGGCCGGCAAGGAGGTCTTGTCCTCGGTCGGCGCCTATCAGATCGAGGGCCTGGGCGCGCAGCTCTTCACCAAGATCGAGGGCGATTTTTTCACCATCCTCGGCTTACCGCTCTTGCCGTTGCTCGATTTTCTGCGCGCCCGGGACGCCTTGCCGCGATGACCTCGCCAATCCTTCCGCGCGCAGGCGTCATCGGCTGGCCGGTGGCCCACTCCCTATCGCCGACGATCCATCGTTACTGGCTGAAGCGCTATGGTATCGAGGGAAGCTATGATCTCATCGCGGTTCCACCCACCGACATAAAGAGCTTTCTTGGCGATTTGCGCGGCCACGGCTATTGCGGCGCCAATGTCACCGTGCCCTACAAGCTCGATGCCTTGAGAGCGGCTGAGCGAGTGAGTGACACGGCGCGACGTATCGGCGCGGTCAACACGCTGTTCTTCGAGGACGATGATCTCGTCGGGACCAATAGTGATGCCGAGGGCTTCACCCTCAATTTGCGCGCGACGGTGCCCGACTGGTCCGCAAAAAGCGCGCCGGCGGTCGTTCTTGGCGCCGGTGGCGCCGCGCGGGCGGTCATCGTCGCCTTGGTCGATGCCGGCGTGGGTGCCATCCGCCTCCTCAACCGCACCCTGGAAAAGGCTGAAGCCCTGCGGGATCTGTCCCCGGCCATCATCGAGCCCATTGGATGGGAGGCGCGCGCCGATGCCCTCAGCGGGGCGGGCCTTCTGGTCAACACGACATCATTGGGCATGATCGGACAGCCGCGCCTGGAGATCGACCTGACGTGCCTACCGCGCGAGGCGCTGGTCTACGACATCGTGTATCGGCCCCTGGAAACCGAGCTGCTTGCCGCCGCGCGGGCCCGCGGCAACCGGGTCGTGGACGGCCTCGGCATGTTGCTCTTCCAGGCCAGCCCAGGGTTTCACCTGTGGTTCGGGCGCGAACCCGAGGTCACCGGGGAGCTCCGCCGGATCGTCCTGGAGGCGGCGGCATGATCGTCCTCGGTCTCACCGGATCGCTCGCCATGGGTAAATCCACGGCGGCGAAAATGCTGAGACGCATGGGCTTGCCGCTGCATGATGCCGATGCGGAAGTGCACCGGCTCATGGGGCCGAAGGGTGCCGCGGTGGCCGAGATCGAGGCGGCTTTCCCCGGTGTCGTCGTCGACGGTGCCGTCGATCGCCAGGCGCTGGGCCGCATCGTCTTCGAAGATGCCGATGCCTTGCGCCGCTTGGAGGAGATCCTGCACCCAAAGGTCCGCGCCGCCGCGCTGGCCTTCATCAAGCGCCAACGCCGGGCCCGCCGGCAAATCGCGGTCCTCGACATTCCGCTTCTCTTCGAAACGGGCGGCCATCGTCTGTGCGATGCGGTGATCGTCGTCACCGCGCCGGCTTTTTTGCAGCGAGCCAGGGCGCTTTCCCGCCCCGGAATGACCGCGCGTCGGGTTGATGCGATCCGCGCCCGTCAGATGCCGGAACGGGAAAAACGCCGACGCGCGGATTTCGTCATTCAAACCGGGCGCGCCAAGGGTTATACCTATCGTGCACTCACACGGATCGTCCGCGAGCTGAAGGAACGCTCGGCCGGCGAACAGCGAAGGCAGGACCTCGATTTTGCGTGAGATCGTTCTCGACACCGAAACCACCGGTCTGGATCCACATAGCGGCCATCGCATCGTCGAGCTGGCGGCGGTGGAGCTGCACCACCACATGCCGACCGGCGCCGTCTTTCAAAGCTATATGAATCCCGAACGCGATATGCCGGAAGAAGCGGAGCGAATTCATGGCTTGTCCGCCGCATTTCTCTCCGACAAGCCCAAGTTCGCCGACATCGCCGAGGCGTTCATCACCTTCATCGGCGCGGACCCGCTGGTGATCCACAACGCCGAGTTCGATCTCAAGTTCCTCAATTACGAGCTGGACCTTCTCGACAAGGAGCTTATCGCCTCGAGCCGGGCGATCGACACGGTCAGACTGGCAAGGCAACGCTTTCCCGGCGCCCAGGTGAACCTGGACGCGTTATGCCGGCGCTTCGAGATCGACAATTCGAGCCGCGGCTATCATGGTGCCTTGCTCGATTGCGAGCTTCTGGCTCAGGTCTACTTGGAGCTGCGTGGCGGCCGCCAGCCGGGCCTTGAGCTGGCGAGCGCCGCGACGCCGAAGCGGGCCGGCCCGCGCACGGGTGACGGAGATCGAAAACGACGCCAGCCACGCGCTCACCGGCCCAGCGACGAAGAGCTCGAACGGCATCAAGCGATGCTTGCGCGCCTGAAGGACCCGATCTGGCTTACAGAATAGTGAAACGAGGCGGGAAAACGAAGACTCAAGCCTCGGCCGCCGCGGGTGGGCTTTCATCCCCACTCTCGCTGGCGCTGCTCTCCGCGCGCTGCTGATACATCTGCCGGAAATCGATCGGATTGATGACCAGCGGCGGGAAGCCGCCGTCACGGGTGATGTTGGCGACGATTGCCCGCGCAAAGGGGAAGAGTTGCCGCGGTGTCTCGATCAGAACGGCCGCTTGGACCTGCTCTTCGGTCAGGCCTTCGCCGAGGCTGACCAGAGCGGCGAACTCCAGCTCGACAAGAAAGGCCTGGTTCTCGCCGACCTTGGCGTCGGCTCTCAGCGAGAGGGTCACCTCGTAGGTGCGATCGCTCAACAATTGCGGAGAGACGTCGACGTTGATATCGATCTTGGGCGTCTCCTCCTTCATCATCATAAAAATCTCGGGCGCGTTCGGATTCTCGAACGACTGGTCCTTGATGTACTGCGCGCGAATTACGAGATGCTGGTCACGCACGTCTTCGCTCATGGAATTGATCCTCTCGTGTCGATCTCTTGCGCGCGCGTGATCAGGCGCGCGAGGTCTTGTTGCTGGCATTAAAGGGGCGGCGACGGGACCACCGTGGCGACGATCCCATCCGATCCGCGGACCGGGCAATTGGCAAACACCATGGGCTTTCGAACCTGCGGGACCCCAGTTAAAACCGGTGGCAGGCCGTACCACGGATCGCCAGCCTTCGCAACCGCCTATACCGCCTATCCGGCCTCGCGGGCAAGGCTGGTGTTCGGGTGGAGGCTGGCGGCTCCATCTTGAGGATCGAAGCTGAGAACCGCGCCGTTGACCACCTGATGGCCCGTCAGGGCGCGAATGAAGCCCCAGTGCGTGACCACGACCGTTCCATGCCACGCGCCGTCGCTCACCACACGCCGGCGGTAACCCTTGCCGCGACCGAGAACCTCGGCGTCGGTTTCGCTGCGATCCGGCCACCACCGTTCCTCGAGCTCACCGAAAAGAAAGCCTGGCCAGCGCGAGGAGAGAGTGGAGCGAGGCGTGCCGATATCGCAACTGAAATGGGCATGCTCACGCACGGCCGCCTCGACGACCACGCCCAAGCCGAGGACTTCGGCCAAGGCTTCGGCCGTCTGCAGCGTCCGCCAATAGGGACTGGCGACGATGCGCTTGGCGCGGCCCAAAGAGGCCACCAATCTCGCGGCCTCGCGCGCCTGCGCCAGCCCGTCGTGGGTCAGACCGGGATCGCGGATCCCCGGATCCTCTCGTGTCGCGCTGAAGTGCCGGTTGAAGTGGGATTCGCCGTGCCGGACCAGAATCATCGAGATGGCCTCCGTGGTGGTGGGTGATCCGGGTCCCCACGATCCGAACTATCGTCGGGCTCAATCTCCTCGAACTCGCCCTCGATGACGTCCGGTTGCCCTCGGCCGGTCGGCCGGCCGGCCGGACCTGGCCTCATGTGGACGTTGGTGTGGACGTTTGCGTGGCTTGCCAGGTGGCGTCCGGCAACGACCCTGAGGGCTTCTCGAAAGGCCGGGACCAGAAGAACGAACCCGAAGCCATCGGTGACGAACCCGGGTGTCAGCAAGAAAGCGCCGGCGACCAACAGGCACAGCCCGTCGAACAATTCCTTGGCTGGCAGCACCCCTTCGTCCATTTGCTGGCGCGCGCGCATCAGCGTGGCGAGCCCTTGGGCGCGCAGCATCGCCATGCCGACGACGGCGGTCAGGATGCAGATCGCCACCGTCGTCAGGGCCCCGATTTGGCCGCCGACTTCGATGAAGACCCAGATCTCGATCAGGGGTATGATGATGAAAGCGGCGAGGAGGATGATACCCATACTTGTTCTTTGCTCGTGATTTACCTATTTAACCTCAATGACGGGTGTATTTTTTTTGACGATGTCCGCGAGGACGGGCAGCATTGTGACATGAGCGACGGAATTCCATTTATCGATATAATCATTCTGCTCGCCGTTGCAGATTTTTTGTTTCTCAAGCTGCGCAGCGTGCTGGGCAAGAGGTCCGGCCACGAAAAGCGCCCGGAGTACGATCCGTTCAATTCCAAGCGCGACGCGCCTGGGGAGGATAAAGTGATCCATCTTCCCAACCGCAACAAATCCGGCGAGGAAGGTGCCGCGGGCACCGAGACGCGCACAGCGAGGACGGAGTCCGAGATGCCCGGCAACGGTGATGGAATTCCAGGCTTGACGCAGATCAAGCTTGCCGACGCGAATTTCGATGAGACCCAGTTCCTGGGTGGGGCCCGCGCGGCGTTCGAGATGATCATACAGGCCTTTGCCATGGGCGAGAGGGGTAGCCTGAAACCGCTCTTGGCCGACGATGTCTATGACAATTTCTCGACCGCCATCGACGAGCGCGAGGAACGCCACGAAAAGCTCGAGACGACGTTGGTCGGCATCAAGGAGGCCGAGATCATCGATGCGACGCTCGAGAACAAGATAGCGCTGGTAACGGTCAAGTTCGTGTCCGAGCAGATCAACGTCACTCGCGACCGGGCCGGCGGCGTCGCTGAGGGCGACCCGAGCCACGTCGCCCGCATCACCGATCTTTGGACCTTTGCGCGCAACGTTCGCAGCCGTGATCCGAACTGGAACCTGGTTGCGACCGAAAGCCCCACCTGATCTCCGAACCCCGGGGGCCGCCCCGACTATGAGTCCTCACTCCAGCCTCGGCCCTATGGTTGCCCGGTCATTCGCCGTATGTCTGGTGCTCTTTCTGAGCGCTTGCGAGATGGCCCCCGAGCCGCCGAAGAAGGGCGTTCTATTCTCACCGGTCGGTTGGCAGTCCTTGCCGGCAGTCCTGGAGGACAGTCTCGCCGAAGCCTTGCCGGCCCTGGTCCGATCCTGCGACAAGTTCGCGGCCTTGCCGGCGGACCGGCCGATCGGCCCCGAGGGTCTCGGTGGATCGGCTGGCGAGTGGGCCCCGGCCTGTGCCCGCATCGCGGCTTTGGCGCCGGGCGACGAGACAAGCCTGAGGGCGGTGTTGGAAACCGAGTTCACGGCCTTCCTGGTGAGCGAGGATGGGCGGACCGAAGGGCTCTTCACCGGGTACTATGAGGCCGAGCTGACCGGAAGCCGGAACAAGCCGGCGGTACCGGCAACGCCGCTTTATGGCCTGCCCGACGATTTGGTCCGTGTCGATCTGGGCCTCTTCGGCGACACCTTCGGCAAGAAGAAGGTGCTGGGCCGCGTCGATGGGCGGCGCCTGGTTCCCTACTACGATCGCGAGCAGATCGACGGTGAGGGCGTGCTCGCCGGACGTGGCCTGGAGCTCTTGTGGGCGCATGATCCGGTCGAGGCCTTCTTTCTGCACGTTCAAGGCTCGGGCCGGGTCAAGCTGGACGATGGCTCGGTCGTGCGGGTCGGGTTCGCCGGCTCCAATGGCCTGCCCTTCACCGGCATCGGACGGCTGATGCTGGACGAGGGCATCATCCCGCCGAGCGAGGCCTCTGCACAGGGCATCAAGGCTTGGCTGCGGGCTCATCCGAGCCAGGCGGAGGAAATCTTGTTCCGCAACGACCGCTACATCTTCTTTCGCGTGATCGAGGGTGACGGTCCAATCGGCTCGCAAGGTGTCGCGCTGACGCCCGGGCGGTCGCTGGCGATCGATCCGGCCTTCATCCCGTTGGGCGCGCCGCTCTTTCTCGAGACGACATGGCCTGGAAGCGAGCGGCCTTTGCGCCGTCTCGTCGTTGCGCAAGACACCGGCTCGGCGATCAAGGGGCCGGTACGCGGCGATCTCTTCTGGGGCTACGGCGCGCCGGCGCTGGAGCAGGCCGGGCGGATGAAGCAATCGGGCCGCTATTACTTGCTGCTGCCCAAGGCGGTGGGTGGACGGCTCGTTCCCTCCTCCTGACCCCCCTTTTTGGCGCCCTGCTCCGCGCGTTTCGACCGCGGCGGGCGTTGTCAAGTGGGGCTCAGTCGGCCATTCTGCGCCCAGGTGACATCCTGAAGGGGGCTGCCTTATGACCACGGACGCACCGCGCGTCGGGCTCTTTGTGACATGCCTGGTCGACCTTGTGCGCCCTAGTGTGGGGTTTGCCGCCGTCAAGCTGCTGGAGAAGGCCGGTTGCCGGGTCGAGGTGCCGCGCGGACAGACCTGTTGCGGCCAGCCGGCCTACAATTCCGGCGACCGGACCGACAGCGTCGCAATCGCCGAGCAGGTCATCACCGCTTTCGAGCCTGTCGATTACCTGGTTGCCCCCTCGGGCTCCTGCACCGGCATGATCAAGACCCACTATCCCTCTCTTTTCGAGGAGAGTTCGCCCTGGCGGGAGCGGGCCGAGGCACTGGCGGCGAAGTCCTTCGAGCTGGTCTCGTTCCTGACCGATGTGATGAAAGTCGAGCGGACCGACGCACGCTATGACGGCACAGTGACGTACCACGACGCTTGCGCGGGCCTGCGCGAGCTCGGCATACACGAGCAGCCGCGCCGGCTGCTGACGGCGGTCGAGGGCCTCACTCTCAGCGAACTGCCGGACGCCGACGTTTGCTGCGGCTTCGGCGGCACCTTCTGCGTCAAGTATCCCGAGATCTCCAACAAGATGGTGGAGACCAAGGCCGGCCGGATCGAGGAAACCGGCGCCGATCTGCTCTTGGCCGGCGACTTGGGCTGCCTGCTCAATATGGCGGGCAAGCTGAAACGGCGGAACGCGCCGGTCGCGGTGCGCCACGTGGCCGAGGTCTTGGCGGGCATGACCGATCGTCCGGCAATCGGTGACGGGCAGGAGGGCTCCTCCTGATGGAGTCGCGTGCCCACAGCTTTCGCGATAACGCCAGCCGGGCCCTCGACGATGCGCAGCTGCAAAAGGCCATGGGGCACGTACGCCGCGGTTTCATCGACAAGCGCCGTAAGGCCGTCGATCGGCTGCCGGAGTTCGAGGCCCTGCGCGACCAGGCGCGCGATATCAAGATCCATACCCTGGAAAACCTCGATCTTTATCTGGAGCGCTACGACCAAAAGGTAAGCGAGGCCGGTGGTCAGGTGCACTGGGCACCCACGGCCGAGGACGCGCGGCGGATCATCCTCGACATTTGCCGGCAAGCCGGGGCGCGGAGCGTCACCAAGGGTAAATCCATGGTCTCCGAGGAAGTGGCGCTGAACGCCCACCTGGAAGAGGCCGGCATCGAGGTGGTCGAGACCGACCTCGGTGAATACATCATCCAGCTTCGCGGTGAGCCGCCGAGCCATATCATCGCGCCGGCGGTGCACGTCACCAAGGAGCAGGTGCGCGAGGATTTCCTGAAGCACCACAGCCATCTGCCGCCCGAACGGTCTTTGGACGAGGCGCCGGACCTGGTGGCCGAGGCGCGTCAGATCCTGCGCCAGCGCTATCTCGAGGCCGATGTCGGCATTACCGGCGCCAACTTCCTTGTCGCAGAGACCGGGACCTCGATCATCGTCACCAACGAAGGCAACGGCGATCTGACCCAATGCCTGCCGAAGGTCCACATCGTCATCGCCTCGTTGGAGAAGGTCGTCCCCACGCTGGAGGACGCGACGACGATCCTGCGCGTGCTGGCACGCTCGGCCACCGGCCAGGAGTTCTCGACCTACACCACCTTCTCCACCGGCCCCAAGCGGGCCGAGGATCCCGACGGGCCCGAGACCTATCACGTTGTCCTGCTCGACAACGGCCGCTCCAATATGCTCGGCGGCGAGTTCCACGAGGTGCTGCGCTGCATCCGCTGCGGGGCCTGCATGAACCACTGTCCGGTCTATCACGCCGTCGGCGGACATGCTTACGGCTGGGTCTATCCGGGGCCGATCGGATCGGTTCTCACACCCTCCCTGATCGGCGTCGAGGAGGCCGGGTCCCTGCCCAACGCCTCGACCTTCTGCGGACGTTGCGAGGCGGTCTGTCCCATGCGTATCCCCCTGCCGCGCATGATGCGCCATTGGCGCGAGCGCGAGTTCGAGCGAAACCTGACACCGACCGTGCAGCGCTGGGGCATCAAGGCCTGGGCCTTCGCCGCCCGGCGCCCGGCGCTCTATCGCCTGATGACCGGCCCGGCCCTGCGTGTCATGGCGTGGATGGGCCGGCGTGCCGGGCGCTTTCGCAAGCTGCCGCTGGCCGCCGGCTGGACCGATCACCGCGATTTTCCGGCGCCGGAGGGGCCCAGCTTTCAGGCGCTCTGGCGCCGGCGACCGGGTGAGACATCATGAGCGATACGGCGCGTGAGACCATTCTTGGTGCGGTCAAACGGTCCCTGAAGGCCGAGAACCGAACGGCGGAGGCCAGGGCGGCGGTCGAGGCACGCCTCGCCGCGCCGCCGCGCGGCCTGGTGCCCGAGCGCGCCGCCGGGTCGCCGGCCGAGCAACTGACCCTGTTCGAGACCATGGCGCGGGAGTTCGCCGCCACGACCGAGCGCGTGGCCTCGCCAGGGGCGGTTCCCGAAGCGGTGAGCGCCTACCTCAAAGGTCTCAACCTACCGCAAACGGTGAAGCTCGCGCCGGACCCCGAGCTGCAAGAGCTCGACTGGACGCGCGGCGGGTTGCTCGAGGTATCGAGTGGGCCGGCCGTGGCCAGCGACGAGGTCGTCCTTTCCCATTCGCGGCGCCATCGGGCGGAGGAACTCGCCGGACTGCTCGACTCTTTGATGAAATGAGCCCCGCTGAGCGGTCGGTTCCTTCGTGCTGGACACCTTACTTTTCCC
>JBFELD010000022.1:0-12842 GCA_041552375.1 Kiloniellaceae bacterium
GGCCAGCGACCGCGACACCTTCCTCGCCGAGATCGTGCGCCTGATGGAGGCCGCCGAAGTGCGCCGGGGACGCTTCATCGGCCTCGCCGATCGGGCGGCACGGATCTACGCCCCGGCGGTACATGTCCTGGCCGCGGCGACCTTCGCCGCGTGGCTGCTATTCTCCAATCTTGGTTGGGAGGGGGCGTTGATGAACGCCGTCGCGGTGCTCATCATCACCTGCCCCTGCGCCTTGGGTCTGGCGGTGCCGGTGGTGCAGGTTGTCGCCGTCGGGCGCCTGTTGCGTGGCGGGATTCTGGTCAAGTCGGGCGACGCCCTGGAGCGCTTGGCGGAGGCCGAGGCCGTGGTCTTCGACAAGACCGGGACCTTGACCCTTGGCCGGCTGGTGCTGGACGAGGCGAGCACGCTTCCGGCCGCGGATCTCGCGCTCGCCGCCGGCATGGCGGCGGCCAGCCGGCATCCCCTGTCGCGGGCCTTGGTCGAGGCGGCGGGGTCGGCCGTCAAGCCGCATGCCGGGGTGCGCGAGGAGCCAGGCCTGGGCCTGGCCGCGAACCTGCCCGAAGGCGAGGTACGGCTGGGCAGCCGCGCTTGGTGCGCGATCTCGTCCGAGGCGGACGAGTCTGACACCGGTATTGGGCCAGAGTTGTGGTTGCGGCGCCCGGACGGGACGACCCGCCGGTTTTGCTTCCGCGACACGCTTCGCCCCGATGCCGCCGCGGCGGTCGCGCATTTGACAGCTCAGGGCCTGACGGTCGAGCTGCTGTCTGGCGACCGAGCGCCGGTGGTGGAGAAGGTGGCCGCGGCCCTGGGGGTCGCCGATTGGCGGGCCGAACAGAGCCCGGCTCAGAAGATCGCCCGTCTCGAGGCCCTGCGGGGATCCGGGCGCAAGGTGGCGATGGTCGGTGACGGATTGAATGACGCCCCGGCCCTGGCGGCGGCGACTGTCTCGGTCTCACCTTCCAGCGCCGTGGACGTCAGTCAGACGGCGGCGGATCTGGTCTTCCAGGGCGAGAGCTTGGCGCCTCTCGTCGAGCTTTGGGAGGTGGCCAAGAGCGCACGGCGCTTGATCCTGCAAAACTTCGCGCTGGCTGCGCTCTACAACCTGCTTGCGGTGCCGCTCGCTATGGCCGGGCTTGTGACGCCGCTGATCGCCGCGGCCGCCATGTCGGGCTCCTCTCTGGTGGTGACGCTCAATGCCTTGCGCTTGTCCCGTGTTGGCCATGCGCGCACCACCGTGGCGAAGGAGACCGTTTGATGGAGGCTCTCGCCTTTCTCATCCCGGCCGCCCTTTTCCTCGGTCTTCTGGGCCTTGCCGCCTTTCTCTGGTCGCTCAGGGCGGGGCAGTACGATGATCTGGATGGCGCGGCCCATCGCATCCTACTGGAGGACGAGCCGCCGGGCGCTCCCGCTGAGAAGAAGACACGAAAGCCCGCCCGGCACCCTCAGGACGCTTCGGTCTCCACCAAGTCTCGGTAGGCGTGCCAAGTCGCATGGCCGATCAAGGGAAAGGTCACGATAAGGCCCAGGAGACCTGTGACCAGCCCACAAGCGGTCAGAAGCGCGATCAGCCACGCCCAGAGGGCCATGGGCACGAAGTTCTGCACGACCGCCTGCACACTGGTCAGGATGGCGGTGATCGCGTCGACGTCGCGGCTCATGAGCATGGGAATGGAGATGGCGGAGACCGCGAAGATGGCAAACGCGATGGCGCCACCGATCACGGTCCCGGTCACCAAGAGGCTCAGACCCTGCCAACTGAAAAGAAGGGTCGGCACGAAGTCCTCCAGTGGTGGCCAGCCCGTGGTGCCGAAGAACAAGGCGAAGAGCAAGGTCGCGATGCGCAGCCAAATCAGTAGACCGCCCATCAGGATGACGCCCATGAAGGCCAATTGAACCGGTGAACGGGTGGAGACCACGGCGACCGAGGCGAAGGTGACCGGCTCGCCCTCCTCCAAGCGGCGCGAGGCCTCGTAGAGCCCCACGGCCAGCATTGGACCGACCAGCATGAAGCCGGCGGCCAACGCGATGACCAGCGCGGTCATCTCCAGGGAAAGAAGGCCGGCGAAAATCACCAGGCCGGTCAGTGAGAAGACCAACCCGTAGGCGAGACCAATGGACGGAGCCGCCCAAAGGTCGCGCCAGCCGGCGGCCAACCATGCCCAGGGCGCATCCGGCCGCAACGTGCGAATCTTTACCTTGGCGTCAGCGCCGCCGAGCTGCAAGACGTCGAGTTTCATGGCTTTACTCCCAGCTCCCTGCCGAGGGTCGCTGCGGATAGTGGCTCGGCAAGCAAGCCCTAAAAGATTACGGACGGCTTTGAGTCCGGTCAATTGGCGTGACATTCTTCATCTCACGCCGGCCTTTTTGGGACGAGTGGAGGAGAATGCCATGACCGCGGGAGAAGTTAGGGGCGAGGCCACGGAACCGACGGGCCGGTGTCACCTGATCGTCGAGGGCGGCCTCGTCGTCGACGGCTCGGGATCTCCGGCCTTTCGCGCCGATCTGGCCGTCGAGGGCGGCCGCATCGCCGCGTTGGGTGAGCTTGTGGGTTGGCGGGCGGACCAACGTATCGATGCGTCCGGGTTGGTGGTCGCGCCGGGTTTCATCGACGTGCATACGCACGACGACCTGGCGGCGCTTCGCGAACCCGACTTCGCGGCGAAAGTCTCGCAAGGCGTGACCACGGTCATCGCCGGCAACTGCGGCATCAGCCTCGCACCCTTCGAGCGCGGTGATGTCCTGCCGCCGCCGGTCGGGATGTTGGGCAGTGCAGCGGATTTCGCTTATCCGAGCTTGGCCGCCTATCGCGAGGCCCTGGCGCGTGCGCGTCCGGCGCTTAACATCGCTATGCTGACCGGTCATGGCATGCTCCGGGTCGAGGCATTGGGCGAGGGCTACGAGCGCAGCGCCGAACCTCTTGAGATCGAGGCCATGGCCGCACGCCTCGGCCAGGCCTTGGATGAGGGTAGCCTCGGCCTTTCCACGGGCCTCGGCTATCCGAACAGCCGCGCGGCTTCCACCGAAGAGGTGCTGGCCTTGGCACGGACCATGGCCGGCCGCGAGGACGTGCTCTACGTCTCGCACATGCGCGATGAGGGCGACCACGTGCTGGAGGCGATCGACGAGACACTCACCATCAGTGCGGGCGCGGACGTGCCCGCGGTGATCTCCCATCACAAGTGCGCGGGTCCGCGAAATTATGGGCGCAGCCGGGAGACCCTGGCGCGAATCGAAGCGGCGGCGGCGCGCCAACCCGTCGGGCTCGACGTCTATCCCTATACCGCCTCCTCGACCGTGCTGCTGCCGGAGATGCTGCGCGAGACCGAGGATGTCCTCATCACTCATTCGGCGAGCCATCCGGAGGCCGGCGGTCGCCGCTTGGCCGAGGTCGCCGATGAGTTCGGCTGTTCCGAGGCCGAGGCGGCCGAACGCCTGGCCCCGGCCGGCGCGATCTATTTTCAGATGGACGAAGGCGACCTCCGGCGCATCCTGGCCTACCCGCGCACCATGATCGGCTCTGACGGCCTGCCGGGCTCCGACCATCCGCACCCGCGGCTTTGGGGCACCTTCCCGCGGGTGCTGGGGCGCTATGTGCGAGGGGAGGGGCTCTTGACGCTGCAA
Organism: Kiloniellaceae bacterium; assembly: GCA_041552375.1. Taxonomy (GTDB): domain Bacteria; phylum Pseudomonadota; class Alphaproteobacteria; order Kiloniellales; family Kiloniellaceae; genus JAJFGK01. Next base: position 3,622 of record JBFELD010000022.1, read on the forward strand.
GAGGCGGTGCGGCGCATGACCGGCCTTTCCGCCGATACCTTCCGGCTCCGGGATCGAGGTTATCTGCGCCCCGGCGCGGTCGCGGACCTGGTGCTCTTCGATGCCGACAGGATCGAGGATCGCGCCACCTTCGCCGAGCCGAAGACGCCCGCGGCCGGAATTCACCTGGTCCTCGTGAAAGGCAAGAGCGTTTGGCGGGACGGCGCGCCGACGGGTGAGCGGCCCGGCGGGTTCCTGGCGCGCGGCACACATCGATAATCTTTGCCCGCTGGGCAATTAGGGGCCTTGCGATGAGCCGGGGCGATGGTCTAGACGGAAGCGGTCGCCACACGATACTCGACCAGGGAGGGCCGTACAGCCAATGAAAGGCGCCGAAGCACTGATCAAGACGGCGCAGGATGCCGGAATCGATGTCCTGTTCGCCAATCCGGGCACGACCGAAATGCCGGTCGTGAACGCCTTGGATGCCGTGGGCGGCATGCGCGCGGTCCTGGGTCTGCAGGAGAACGTGGTCACCGGCGCGGCCGACGGCTATGCGCGCATGACCGGCATTCCGGCGCTGACCTTGCTCCATCTGGGCCCGGGCTTTGCCAATGGCATCGCCAACCTGCACAACGCCCGGCGTGCCCGTACGCCGATCATCAACCTGATCGGCGAGCAGGCGACCTGGCACGACACTCCGGAGGCACCGCTGGCCAGCGACATCGAAAGCTTGGCCGCGCCGGTCTCCGGCTGGGTCGGCCGCTCGGCCAGCGCGGAAGGAATGCCGGGCGACATGGCGACAGCCGTGGCCGAGGCGCAGAGCGGTGCGGGGCGTATCGCCACCTTGATCCTGCCGCACGACCTGCAACTCGGCGAGGGCGCCGAGCCGGCCCCACTGGGGTCACCACCGGGCCGCGCGACCGTGTCGGGAGAGGCTGTGGCGCGCGCGCGTACAGCCCTCGAGAAGGGCGACGCGCTGCTCTTTCTCGGCAACGCGGGTGTAAGCGAGGCGGGATTGAAGGCTGCCGGGCGGATTGCCGCGGCAACCGGCGTGCCGCTGATGAGCCAGATGTCCAATGCGCGCGCGGAGCGCGGTGCGGGCCTTCCGCCTTTCACCCGGCTCCCCTATTTTCCGGAGCGCGCGCTCGCCGCCTTGGCACCCTACCGCACGGTGGTGCTGGCCGGGTCGATCTCTCCCGTCACCTTCTTCGGCTGGCCGGGCTATGCCAGCTCGCTGGTGCCGGAGGGGACGGCGGTGGAAACCCTGGCCGGCCCTGACGATGATATCGTCGGGGCGTTGGAGGCCTTGGCGGGGGCTTTTGGGGCCCCGTCCTACGTGTCTCCGCCGGCGCCAGAGCGAGCGACAGGGCCGAGCGGTTCTCTGAGCGACGACGGCCTCTCGGCAACGCTCGCGGCACTGCAGCCCGAAGGCGCCATCATCATCAACGAGGCGGTCACCTCGGGCTGGGGCTATCACGCACAGTCCTTAGGTGCACCGCGCTTTACCGAGCTGCAGATCACCGGCGGGGCGATCGGTTGCGGCCCGCCCTTGGCACTGGGTGCGGCCTTGGCCTGCCCGGACCGGCCGGTGATCGCTCTGCAGGCCGACGGGAGCGCTCTCTATACCCCGCAGGCGCTTTGGAGCCAGGCGCGCGAAGGGGCGCATGTCGTCACCCTCATCTGCTCGAACCGGCGGTATCGCATTTTGCAGATGGAGATGGAACGCGCCGGGCTCAATCAACCGGGGCCGGAGGCAGGCGGATTGACCGACCTCGCCCGACCGCCCGTGGATTGGCCGGCGTTGGCGCGTGGCTTTGGCGTGCCGGCCGAAACGGTGGATACCACCGAGGACCTGGCCGACGGATTGGGGCGGGCATTGGCCGGAGAGGGCCCCTATCTGATCGAGGCGCTGCTCGCCTGAGGCCCTTGCCGTGCCTCATCAAACGCGATCACATCCGCGGCAAATGCCTTTGCCTGAGCCCGTCGGGAGACTACATTAAAGAGGCTGGCGGGAAGGAATGATCGATGCGCGGTTTGTTCAAGACGCTGTGGCGGCCCGATAGCGAGGAGGATCCCTCGCAAACGGTCGTGGCCGATGCGGCGAATGTCTTGCAGGTCGGCGAGTTCCAGTTCATGCAGCTCGCCTATTTCGATTGGCATGGCGAGGAGATGCCCAAGAGCCTCCTCGACACCGTCTTCCGGCGCTACATGCTGGGCGGACACATTCCCCATTGGGCGCGCAATTATGCGAGACAGGTCCTCGACCTTTCGACCAAGGGTGCGGTCAACGACAACGACCCTTTCTTTCATCGCTACGATCACGACTATTCCACCCATACTCCCAATGGTGTCAGGCGCTTCATCACGGCGAGCCTGATCATCATATCGCTCTTCACGGTCTGCTTGACGCTGAGCGTCCTGACGGCAAAGGAGGGCACGACCATCCTGCCGCCCTATTTCGACAAAAGCGAGTTGCCGCCGACCCGGCCGTGAGCGACGTTGCCGCGGCCAGGCGCCGGCGCTAAAGTCCGCGATACCTGATGACGAGGTAAGGCGGTTTCGCACCAACACGGCGTGCCTTGGGGAGTGGCGGATGTTCGAATTTGCCGGCGAATGGGAAATGCCGATCAATATCCTATTTCTCGCCGTGACCGGGGCGATTGCCGTTCACGGCATACGATTTCGCACGCCGGACGGTGAGACGGACTGGGTACGGCTGTTGTTCGGCTGTATCGCCGCAACCTTCTTTTTCCTCGTGCTTTTCCAAGATGTTCTGGGTGTCGTGCGCTTCGGGTGAGCCGGGCGACGACGGCAGTTGCAATTCGGCTGAGTGGATCCGGAGGCCTCAGGGCTTGTAGATGTGCTGTTCCGCATCGAGCTCGGGTACGGACAAGAGGCGCTGGTCCTCGGGAAGCTGAAACTGCTCATAGAGGTAGCGCGCCCGGTCGAGGACGCTGGAGACAGGGCCGGATTTCTTGTAGAGCAGTTCATGGACGAGACCGGGCCCGGAGACGGCACCCTCGTCGATGCGAAGGGCCTCGATGTAGTCCTCAAAGGCCTCCTCATGGCGGCCCTGGCGGTCGTTAACAATACCGCGGTTGGCATAGGCGGCGGCGAGCGCACCGCGGCCGGTGACGTCGTCTTCCTCCAGCGTCTCGCTTAGATAGTCGATCAGGAAGTCGAACTCGGCCTTGGCGTCGTCGTAGCGACCCGATTGCACGAAGACGACGGCCCGTCCCATGATCGCGCCCCGATGCTCGGGCTCCTCTTCGAGTGCCAGCTCGAACTCTTCGAGGGCGCCCTCGAGGTTTCCAGACGTCAGCAACTGATCACCCCGTTCGGTGTGGTAGTCGCCGGGCTCGCGCGCGAAGTAACCGCGCAGCAGATCGGTCCCGATGACCACAACGATCATGAAGACGATCATGTAGATGACGAAACGTTTCAGGACACGAGGGTTCATGAGGCGACTAACCCATACTCGATCATCTGTTGAAGAGGTAGCCGGTATAGAGAGCCGCGAAGATGAAGCACAAGAGGCCGGCCGTCACTCCGGCGCGCCGCCGCAACCGGGCCATTTCCTCCGGTGGCAGTTCGCTTTGCAATTGGCGCATGGCGCGACGGACATAGAGAACGTAGATCAGGTTCCGCACCGGAAAGAACAGGGCGATGCCCAGCACGACCGCCCAGATGTAAGCGAAATCCGGCGAGAAGATGACATTCATGTCGTTGGCGCTCGGTGGTTTGGTTCTATCGCGGCCCCGAGGGTCTTGCGCCCGTATTGCGGACACCGCGGGAGACTAGCAGATCCGATCCTGGCGTAAAGCGTCGACATTGCACCGCCCCCTGCCCAAGAAAAAGGGGAAGGCCCTTTCGAGCCTTCCCCAACAGGATCTATTGTCGAAGCGGTCTAACGCTGCTCGGGAGCAACGTCGCCAATATCTTCGACGAGTGCTTCGACCTCCCGTTCCGGAACCGTCGAGAACTCCATCTTGTAGGCCAAGAGCCACATCATGAAGACCCCGAGGAGCCAGAAGAGGATCTGCCAGGCCCAGATCGACGGAATACCGAAGGTCCAGCCTTCGACGCCGGCGTCCGGCGCACCGAAGATCCAGTTGCCGATAACCGCGCCCGGGCCAATGCCGAAGAAGAACCAGCCCAAGGTGACCGCCCAGGCAACCGGCACGAGGCCGCGCTTGCTCTCCGGCAGGCTGGCGTGCTCACGCAAGAAGTTGTGGTACTTCATGCGATGGGCGCGATCTTCCTCGTTCTGCGTCATCGCCGAAACGATAATGCAGACCGAAAGGTTGAAGAAGATACCCCAACCGGCCGAATGGATGGTCCACGGCCAACGACCCCACGGCAGCTCCATACCGAAGAACGCGGCAATGGAGGCACCAAAGGTCTCGGTGAAGATGACGCCCAGCAGACCGGCGGCCAATCCCAGTGTCGCACCCGCACGGGTGATCCACGGGAAGTAGCAGATCGCCGCGAGCGACGGCCACATCTGGAAGCCGAAGGCCACGGCAAGACCACCGAGCAGCACCAGCGCGTCGGCCGAAACCGTCGCGACGACAAGGGCCGCCAGAACGATGATGCCCACGCCGATACGACCGAAGAGCTTCTGCGTGCTGTGCGAGGCGGTCGGATTGAGGAACCGCTTGTACAGATCACGCGTCAGCATGGCGCCCGCGGTGGACATGTAGGCCGCACCCGTCGACTGCATCGCGGCCAGCGCGCAGACGGAGAGCAACCCGACCAGCCACGGAGCCGCATCGGCGATGAGGTTGAAGTACTGTGGCACCAGACCGCCCTGCTTGTTGGCCGAGAGATCCGGTAGCACCGTGCTCAAGGCCAAGCCGGCATCGGTCACCGCCTGAGTGGCGCCCAACAGATGCGCGCCCATGCCCTGGAAGGCGGTGAAGAAGAACAGGATCAGGCCGATACAGAAGGACGAGGCCCAGACCTGCTGCGGCGCGAAGGGCCGCGGATTCGCGTTGCCGAAGGCCCACATGGTGAAGGCCGGCGCCGAATGGATGCCCATCAGCGCGAACATATAGGTCAGCACCATGATGCCGGTCCAGGGACCGCCCACCGGCGTTTCCTTGCCAAGCCCCGCGGTAAATTGGATTACCCCGGGTATGGCAAAGTAGGCGTTATAGCCGTCCGGTGTCGCCCCCCATTTGCCGATGTCGGTTTTGCCCAGCGCAGCGAAGCCCTCGTTGAGCGCCCCCCAGCCTCCGACGAAGTTGAGTGCGATGATGCCGGTGACGATGATGCCGAGCGCTAGCAGGATGCACTGCACGGTGTCCACGTAAGCCACCGCGCGAAGGCCGCCCGACGCCACGTAGATGAACACCACCAGCGACAAGATCCACATGCCGACCTCGATGTCCAGCATCTCATCGGTCAGAACGTTGAACAGGAAACCGGAAGCGCGAAGCTGCAGGCCCAGATAGGGGATCGAGAACAAGAGCGCCACCAGAACCACGAGGATTCGGATCGCATCGCCCCGGAAATAGGTCGACAGCATCTCACCCGGTGTCACGAACCCGAAACGCTTACCCAGCATCCACTGCCGTTTCAAGAACATGACCCCGGTAAAGGGAATCGTGATCGTGTAGAAGGATGCGTAAGCGTATTGGAATCCGTCGCGGTAGACGAGACCGGGATGGCCCATGAAGGTCCAACCCGAGAAGGACGTCGCCGTTGCCGCTAGGACGAAGACCCAAAGCGACAGCGTGCGTCCGGCGATAAAGTAGTCCGACGCGGTCTTCGCCGTCATCGCCCCTCTGATGCCCCAGAAAATACAATAGGCCCAGTAGAGGATGACGAACACGAAGAGCCAGACGATTTTAGCTTCCATGAGGTGACCCCTCCCCAAAAGCTATCCAATCCACGGTCTTGATCTTCGTTCGTTACCGACGGATGGATAGACCCAATCCTAAGTCTCCCAGACAGATCGAATCCGGGCACGGTACGGATATTCAGGATGGATTCTTTCATTAGGAATTGCTTGCGGTCAATAATGCATTGAAAAAGCGTTAATAACTTTGTAAAAATGTGAACGATCTACCGGTAGATTTGTAAAAATTGTCAAGATCAGCTGTACGCCGGCTAATGCCTTGTCACTGCAGGATATCTCATGGCGCGTCGACTGTTTCTAGGGCCAAAGGTCAGGCAATACCGTCGCGAGTTGGGGCTGACCCAAGTGGCGATGGCGAAAAAATTGGAGGTTTCGCCCAGCTACTTGAACCTGATCGAACACAATCGACGTCAGGTTACGCCCGATATGGCGAGGCGATTCGCCGAGGTTTGCGGCATTGACGTAGAGCTGCTGTCGGGGCGCCGCGAGGCCCGTCTGCGCGATCGTCTGCAGGAGGTGCTCGGCGACGAGATCTTTGTCGATTTTCGATTGCGGCGGGTCGACCTCGAGGAGCTTGTGGCTCGAGAGCCACAGTTTTGCCGCGCGGTCACCGAGCTCTATCGCCTTTATCGCAAGACGCGCCAGGACCTGAGGGTCGTCAGCGAACATCTGGCCGACGACCCGGCGATGGTAACCGCGAGCCACCAGCTTTTGACCACGCTCACGTCCCTACGGTCCTTCGCCGAGATCATGCGCGACAACGCCGACCTGGAAGAGGACAAGCGCGCCGAGTTTGCCGGCATCCTGGTGGAGGAAAGCGAGAGCCTCACCGCACAGGTACGCCAACTGTTTCGTTTTATCGGAGAAGGCGGGCTCGGCCCCGACAGCGTCGCCGAATGGCCGCGAGAGGAGGTTTCAGACGCATTGCAGGCGGCCAACAACTACTTCGACGAGATCGAAGGCTGGGCCGAGGCGTTGCGCGAGGAGATCGACCCGCCTGACGAGCCGGCATCTCCGCCCACTCTTTCCCGGCTGGGCCGGCTGCACGGCGTGGCTGAAGGCGGCCGGGGAGACGCGGCGGGATCCCTGGCCGAGGAGAGCCGGGTCTTCGCGCTGCTGAAGACGATCTGCCTGACGCGTCACGGTGCCGGCCTGGATGATCTCGTCGCCGCGGCGCGCCTGTCATCGGCCGCCGCCGCACAGCTCTATCGCGCCGCGCTGGCAAGCTACTTCGCCGGCGCGGTGATGATGCCATACGAGAGCTTTCGTCGTGCCGCGCGGTCGTGTCTGCACGATTTGGAGATCCTGCAGCACAGCTTCGCCGTCAGCTACGAGCAGGCCTGCCACCGCCTCGCCACCTTGCAGCGGCCGGGCGCCGAAGGGGTGCCCTTCCACCTTCTGCGCAGCGATGTCGCCGGCAACATCGACAAGCGGTTTTCGGCCTCGGGTCTCGGCCTGCCGACCTATGGTGGCGTGTGCCCCTTGTGGAACCTGCACGGCGCCTTTATGCAGCCGGGCCGGATCGTCCCACAGCTTGTCGAGCTTCCGCATGGTGCGCGCTACTTCCTAATCGCCCGCACCGTCACCAAGGCCAAGCCTTCGCATTTGGCGCCGGAGCGTGTCTTCAGCCTCGGCATCGGCTGTGATGCGTCCTTCGCCAAGCAACTTGTCTATGCCGCCGGGATCGACCTTACTGTGGCTCAGCCGGTCCCGGTCGGCACGGCTTGCTGTCAATGTCCGCGCGAGGACTGCCGACATCGGGCCTTCCCCGCGGCGGTGAACTTCCCGCGGCCGGGAGAGGGACCGGGAGAGGGGCCGGGTGACAGACAGGTGCCAGTCGCGGTACTCTCGCGACCGACGGGTTGACCGGCCAAATGGGGAGGGTCCAGTGCCGTATTCGGTTCTGGTCGTCGAGGACGAGCCCCACATTATCGAATCCCTCAGCTTCCTGATGAAGCGAGCAGGGCACAAGGTGCGCATCGCCCGCGACGGCGACGCTGCCATCCGCACGATGGAGGCCGAGACGCCCGACCTCGTGATCCTCGACATCGCCTTGCCCCGGCGCGATGGTCTGGACGTCTGCCGCGCGATTCGCGCCGAGGCGCGCTGGCGCGACGTTCGTGTGATCATGCTGACCGCCCGCGGGCGCGAGCTCGACCGCCGCAAGGGGTTGGAGACAGGAGCCGACGACTACATTCTCAAGCCCTTCGCGACCAACGAGATCGTCCAGCGAGTGGAGTCGTTGTTGGCGCAAGGGCGCCCGCCGGCGCCCGCCGGCGAGGACGATTAGGACAGGCGGGATATGCGGCGCCCCAAGAACCGTGGTCAAGGCGAACGGCGCCCGGCGACGATGAACGAGCAGGAAGTGACCGGGCAAAAGACGGTCGCGGTCTTCCTGGTGGCGGTCGTGGCGCTCAGCCCGCTTTTTCTCGTCATCTTCTCCCGCCCGGCCTTCATCTTGGGGATACCGCAGCTTTACTTCTATCTATTCGTCGTCTGGGCATTGGTCATCCTCGCCATCGGCGTGACCGTCTTTCGAGTGGAGAGCGACGTCGGCGACGCCGGTCGCTCGCGGCGCCTTTATCCACGCGGCGAGGAAGACCTCGGCGCCGGCGGGGAGCGCTGACATGCTGACCGGCTGGGTCATCGTCCTCACCGCCTTCGGCTATCTCTGCTTGCTGTTCGCGATCGCCTACTATGTCGACAAGCGGGCCGATGCCGGGCGCAGTCTGCTGCTCAACAACCCCTACATCTATGCTCTGTCGATTGCCGTTTATTGCACCTCCTGGACCTTCTACGGATCGGTCGGGCGCGCGGCCTCGAGCGGCATCGACTTTCTGGCCGTCTATCTCGGTCCCACCTTGGTGTTCGTTCTTTGGTGGTACGTCCTGCGCAAGATCATCCGGATCAGCAAGGCGCACCGGATCACCTCGATCGCCGATTTCATATCGTCGCGCTACGGCAAGTCGGCGCGCCTGTCGATGCTGGTGACGGTGATCGCCGTGGTCGGCATCATCCCGTACATCTCGTTGCAATTGAAGGCGGTCTCGAATTCGTTCTATGTGTTGGTGGAGTATCCCGAGGTGGTCATGCCGCCGCCGGTCAGTGAGCGGGTTTCGCTGGTCGGAGATGTGGCCTTCCTGATCTCGCTTCTGCTGGCCGCCTTCGCGATCCTGTTCGGCACACGCCATATCGATGCCAGCGAGCACCATGAAGGCATGGTGGCGGCGGTTGCCTTCGAATCGGTGATCAAGTTGATGGCGTTCTTGGCGGTCGGGATCTTCGTCACCTTCGGTCTTTACGACGGCTTCGGTCATGTCTTCGCCCAGGCAGCGGCGGTACCGGATGTCGCTCGGCTCTTCACCTTCGGCGGCGA
>JBFELD010000023.1:0-12657 GCA_041552375.1 Kiloniellaceae bacterium
GCGGCGAGCCGGAGCCGGTGACGACCCTGCTGGAAAACCCCGGTGCCAGGATCGACGAGGAGACCTACGACAACGTCGTCGTGCTCTTTCCCAATAACAATCCGATCAAGGAAGCGATGGTCCGGCGTCCGGATTTGCCGGTCGCGATCGTCGGCAAGTTGATCGACATGGTCTCCGAGAGCCTGCAGTTCGAGCTGATCTCGCGCAATAGCTGCTCCTCGAAGCTGATCGAGAAGATCGTCTCTCAGGGCAACGAAGGCGCGATGATCGCTTTGCTGGGAAAGTACGACACGATCGGCGATGCCGAGATCATGACGACACAGCTTTACGCGGCCGGCAAGTTGACGCCCACGATCCTGGTGCGGGCGCTCTATCATGGTCAGATCGATTTTCTGGAGTTCGCGATCTCGCGCCTCAGTCAGGTCAGCGTCCAGGAAGTTCGCCGCCAGCTCGCGGCGCCGCGCGGCGCCGCCTTCCAGCGGCTCTATCGGCGCGCGGGTCTTCCGGCCCGGCTTTTCGCAGCCGTCAGCGAGGCCCTGCAGCACTTGAACGATGAGCTGATCGAGCTCAACGGCGAAGATGCTCCCGCCGAGGCGCGCCGGCGCGTGAACGCCTTGGTCCGACATCGCGATTTCGACAATCCCGAGTTCGAGGCCACGCTGTTGATGATGGAAGCGGGCTAGCCTTCTGCGCCTTTTCTGCGCGATCCGCGCAGTCCGTCTGTGCATCCCTCCCTCTGTCCCTATCGGCGCGGAGCCGCTGACTGGATCGCCGCCACGCCGTTCTGTAATGTGAAATTGCACGAAACTTATTGGCGCAACCGAAGATAAGGGGTGGCCATGGTTGGCGACGCGCCCCCCGAGGCGCTCAGGAGCCTATATCTCGAGGCCGCCCGCAAGGACATCGCGAGCTTGGAGCGCCTTATCGTCCGTGTCGTCGAGGAACCGGCTTACGGGCGGGCAGCGCGCGCCGACATGCGCCGCGTGACACACGACATCATGGGCCAGGGGGGCGCTTTCGGTTATCCCTTGATGACCCGGGTGGGAAAGTCGCTCTCTCATTTGCTGAATGACTGCGAGGACTTGGATGGCGCGGTTCTGGAGCTGGTCCGCGATCACGTCGCGCTGTTGCGCGCGGCCTTGGAGCGGCCCGGTGTCACGACATCGGCCAGGAGCGGCGATCGGCGTGCCGCTCGGCTCGAGCAACGGGTGGAGGCCTTGATCGGACGAATGTCCCCCCTGTGACGATACCGGCATTGCGTTATGATAGACGTGTCGTATCGCAGCCAAGAGAGGGCAAGACGTCCATGCGTTTACAGGGAAAGGTCGCGCTGGTGACCGGCGCCGCGTCGGGCTTCGGAGAAGGGATGGCAAGGCTTTTCGCCGCCGAAGGCGCATCGGTCCTGGGCGTCGACCTCGCTGGCGCTGCGGGTCGGGGTGTGGCCTCGGCGATCGCCGAGGCCGGTGGTAAGGCGGCCTTCGTGGAAGCCGACGTGGGCACGCGCGAGGGTGCGCAGGCCATGGTCGCCGCGGCCGTGGAGCGTTTCGGCGGCCTCGACATCCTGGTCAACAACGCCGGCGTCAGCCATGCCAACAAACCCTTCGAGGCGGTCAGCGAGGCGGAGTTCGACCACATCTATCGGGTGAACGTGAAGGCCGTCTATCTGGCGATCCAAGAGGCCTTGCCGATCTTTCGTCAGCGCGGCGGCGGCGTGGTGATCAACACCAGCTCCACCGCGGCCGCGCGTCCGCGACCGGGCCTGACGGTCTATAACAGCTCGAAGGGCGCGGTCCAGGTGCTGACCAAAAGTTTGGCTGTGGAGTTGGCGCCGGACGGTGTGCGGGTCAACGCGCTCTGCCCGGTGATCGGCGAGACCGGTCTCTTGGAGACCTTCATGGGGGTGCCCGACACGCCGGAGAACCGGGAAAAATTCCTTGCCACCATTCCCCTGGGGCGCTTTTCCACACCGCGCGATATCGCACAGGCGGCCTTGTTCTTGGCTGGCGACGAGGCGGCCTTCATCACCGGCGTGGCCTTGGAGGTCGACGGCGGCCGCTCGGTCTAGAGGTTCGATCGTTTCGCTTGGGTGGCGTTGCTTCGTCGCTCATGCGGGTTTTACCGCAGGTCGCTCCTTGCGCCTGATCCAATCGAAACGCTCTTCGGTCTAATGCGAAAAGGAAACGGCCCGGCTGCGCTTTGGCAACCGGGCCGCATCGGTCTCGATTTCCTGGCTGTTGCCTACTCGCGGGCGACGCCGAAGATCGTCATCAGCCAGATGAACATGGTCACGAAGCTGCCATAGAGCATGAAAGCCCCGAAGATCGACTTGCGGGTCTGCACGTCGGCGGCGTCGTGTTCGTTGTAGAAATTCCGGATCATCTGAGTCTCGTAAGCCGTCAGTCCGGCGAAGACCAGCACCACGACGATCGAAAGCAGCAGTTGGAAGCCGGGGTCTTGGAAGAAGAAGATGTTGACCACGAGGGCGATCAGAATGCCGATGGTCGACATTGCGAGGAACGCCCCCATGGGCGCCAGATCGCGCTTGGTGGTATAGCCCCAAAGGCTCATGCCGGCGAAGGCCGCGGCGGTGATGAAGAAGACCCGGGCCAGCGACTCGCCCGTGTAGACGATGAGGTAAGGCGCGATCAGCGCGCCCCAAAGGCCGGCATAGACCCAGTACATCGCATGACAGGCAAAGACACTGCCGGTGGTCATGATGCGCGGCGCGACGAAACCGGACAGCAGGATACCGCCGAAGAGCACCCACTTCAGCGGGCCTCCGAAAATCATGTTAAGCGCCGCTGGAGAAGAGGCTACCAACAGGGCCACGATGCCCGTGAAGGCCACGCCCAGTGCCATGTAATTGTATACGCCGAGCATGTACTTGCGCAGGCCGACGTCGATGTCGGCAACCTGTGCCTCGGCGCGGGAAAGCGTTCTGCGCTCGGGACCGAAAGCCATATCATACCCTCTTTCTAGGTTATTCCTGACCGTTGCCTAGAATATTGTCCCACGAGAGCGATGAATCAACCGTTTTCGGCGGGTTCGGTCCGATGGGATCCGGCACATTTTAGTGATTGCGCAGCAAGGCGGCGGGGCGTCGGCCCAAAGCGCGGAAGGTGGTGGCCACCCCGAGGACGAGGGCCAGCGCGCCGGAGACGCCCAAGGTGGTGAGCAGTGGTCCCGCCAACAGAACGAATTCGCTACGCATGACCTGGGTCATGACCAGATAGGCGGCGCCCGCACCAAGGATGCCGGCGATCGCGGCACCCACCAGCGCGATCAACCCATGCTCCAGGAAATAGGACAACAAAAGGCGCCGGCGGGTCGCGCCGAGGACCTTCAAGACCACCGCGTCATATGTTCGGCGGTCCTGATCGGCGGCCACCGCCCCGATCAGCACCAGGATCCCGGCCAAGAGCGCGACCGCGGCGATCGACTTCACCGCCAGGCCGATGCGCCCCATCAGCAAGGTGACCTGGGCCAGGGCGTCACGTACGCGTACGGCGGCGACATTCGGCAGCGCCTTGAAGACGGCGCGCTCGAGCGCTCCTTCCTCGTCTTTCGGGACCTCGACGGTGGCGAGATAGGTCTGCGGTGCGCTCTCCAGGAAGCCGGGCGAAAAAACCAGCACGAAGTTCATCGTCAAGGCCGACCAGTCGATCCGCCGAAGATTGGCGATCCGCACGACGAAATCGCGGCCGAGAACGTTGATCGTCAAGCTGTCGCCCGGTCCGATGCCGAGACCCTCGCCGACCGCGGCATCCAGGGACACCAGCGGCGGCCCGTCGTAGTCGGCCGGCCACCACTCGCCGGCCGTCAGCACCGCGCCCTCCAGGGGTTCGCGCCTCCAGGTGAGCCCGCGGTCGCCGCGGAAGACCCAGCGGATGTTGTTCGGGATCTCCCAATCCTCAGGTGGCCGGCTGTCGACCGCGGTGATACGGCCGCGCAGGATGGGGACCTTGCGCAATTTCTCGGCGCCCGGGCGATCCTCGACGATGCGCTCGAAAGCGGCGACTTGATCGGGCTGAATGTCGAGAAAGTAAAAGCTCGGCGCTTGGGCGGGCAGCACCTGGCCGACCTGCCGGTCGAGGTTGGCCTCGACCAGAACGATCGCCGAAAGCAGGGTAAGCCCGAGCCCGAGCGAGAGCAGCATCGCCCCCGTCGCCGCGCCGGGGCGGTGCAGGTTGGCCAGGGCCAGGCGCCAAAGAGGCTGGCGCAAGCGTGCGCCTCGCGCCGCCAATGCGGCGATCGATCGGGCCAGGAGGTGGAAGAGGGCGAAGGCGAACCCGGCACAGGCGACGAAGGCGGCGGCGATCACCCAGTCGTTGGCACTGATGATCGCAAGCCCCGCGAGCCCGGCGATCGCAAGGGACAACGCCGCCAGCGCGACGCGGCCGGGTCTCTGGTCGCCGGGCGCGATCTGAGCGCGGAAGAGGCCCGAGGGCGAAACCTTGGCGGCCCGTGCCAGCGGCATCAGAGCAAAGGTGAGGGCGGTGAGGATGCCGAACACGGCGGCCAGGGCCAGCGGTGTCGTGAAGGGGCCGGGCGCGCCGCGCCAGCCCAGAACCTCGCCCAGCAAGCCATCGGCGATGAACGGAGCCGCGGCGCCGACGGCCAAGCCCATCAGCACCGCCGGCAGGGCGAGCGCCATGACCAGAAAGAGATAGAGCAAGAAGACCAGGCGTCGAGAGGCGCCGAGACATTTGAGCGTGGCAACCGTCTCGGTCTTGGTGGCGAGATAGGCGCGGGTCGCGTTGGCGACCCCGAGCCCGCCGAGGAGCAGCGATGAGAGGCCGACCAGGGTGAGGTAGAGCTCCACGCGCGACAGGAAGCGATAAACACGCGGCGAGGCGCGGCGCGCATCCGTAATCCGCCAACCGGCGTCGGGAAATCGCTCGACGATGGCCGCGCGGGTTCTGCCGATGTCGGCGCCGTCGCTGAGCCGCAGGCGATAGTGATGGCGGATCAGGCTACCCGGCTGCAACAGCCCGCTCGCTTCGAGGGCGGCCAGCGAGGCGAGGACCGGTGGACCGAAGCTGAGGCCGCGGGCCAGGCGGTCGGGTTCGCGGCTGAGGTGCGCCGTGATGCGAAATCGGGCCTCTCCGATACGTGTCTCGTCACCGACCCGCAAGTCCAACCGGTCCAGGATCACCTGGTCGACGGCCAAGCCCCAAGCCCCCTCCCGACGGGCCAAGGCATCCTCCAAGGGCAACGGCGGCTCCATGTCGATCTCGCCATAGAGTGGGTAGAGATCGTCGACGGCCTTCATCTCGACCAGAAGTGGCTCATCGCCGGCCTGGAGCATGGCCCGCATCTCCGCGACATGGGAGACCACGCCTTGCTCTGCGAGCCAAGCCATCTGTTCGGCCGTCGCCTCGCGGTGGGTCAAACGCAGATCGATGTCGCCGCCGAGTAGGGTGCGTCCGTCTTCGGCCAGCCCGGTGAGCAACGCTTGAGACAGGGAACCGATCGCAGCAATCGCGGCGACCCCGAGGAACAGGCAAAGCGCGAAGACGCGAAAGCCCCGGAAGCCGCCCCGAAGCTCCCGCCGAGCCAGTCGCAGCGCCATCGTCAAATCGCTCAAGGCATTCATCCGGTTCCGCGTGCGTCGCGGGTGACGGCAAGATCGCCACCGTTTCGCAGCCGGCCATCCGCCAGCTCCAGCCGGCGCTCACAGCGCAGTGCCAAGGCGGGGTCGTGGGTGATCAGCATCAGTGTCGTCCCGGCCCTCTCTTGCAGATCGAAGAGCAGGTCGATCACGTGGCCTCCGGTCTCGCCGTCCAGGTTGCCGGTCGGCTCATCGGCGAGAAGCAGTTTCGGCTCGGTGACGAAGGCGCGGGCAAGCGCGGTGCGCTGCTGCTCACCACCGGATAGCTGGCCGGGGTAGTGCTGTAGCCGATGGCCCAAACCGACCGCGCCAAGCGCCGTCTCGGCCCGTGCGAAAGCTTCGCCGATGCCGGCGAACTCGAGCGGAACCGCGACATTCTCGAGGGCTGTCATGGTGGGCACCAGGTGAAAATCCTGGAAGACGATCCCAACCGTATCGCGGCGAAACCGCGCCAGGCCGTCCTCGTCGAGCTCGGTCAAATTCCGTCCGGCGACCTCGACCCGGCCAGCGCTCGCTCGCTCCAGGCCGGCGACGACCATGATGAGGGAGGTCTTGCCCGATCCCGATGGGCCGACGACGCTGACCGTCTCGCCGGCGGCCACCTCCAGCGATATATCCTTCAGGATCTCGACCGGCCCCGAGGCAGCGGTGAGAGTGAGCGCGAGATTCTCCAGGCGTACTTGCGGGGACGTACGGTCGAGGGGCTGGGTCATGATCGGGCTGGCCGGCTTTCGTTGGTTCCGGCAACATATGGCTTCCGCATCGCTGGAATACAACAGCCCTGCGCCGTGCGGAGGGCTTGCCGCTCGGCACGGCGATTTTATATAGGGATCTATGGTCGAGGGCTTTTCGATGACACGCCGGTTTGCCGCCGCGCTAATGTTGTGCGGCTGGATGATCGCGCCGGGGACGGCGTGGGCCGAAAGCTTCAGGCTGCTGATCTTCGGCGACAGTCTGGTGCACGGCTACGGGTTGGCACCGAACGACAGCTTTCCCGCGCAGCTCGAGGCCAGATTGATCGCCGACGGCTGGCCGGTGACGGTAATCAACGCAGGCAATTCGGGGGATACCACGGCCGCCGGGCTTGCCCGCATCGATTGGAGCCTCGCCGACAAGCCCGACGCGGTTATCGTCGAGCTGGGCGCCAACGATGCCTTGCGTGGGATCATTCCATCGCAGACCAGGGACAATCTGGAACAGATCCTGCTGCGTATCCGCCGCCAAGGGCTTCCTGTTTTGCTTGCCGGGATGCGCGCGCCGCGCAATCTCGGACGCGATTACACGGAGGCCTTCGATCGCATCTTTCCCGAGCTCGCGGATCAGCTTAAAGTCGTATTCTATCCGTTTTTTCTTGAAGGGGTCGCGTTGCGTCCGGACCTCAATCAGGCCGATGGGATCCATCCCAACCGAGCGGGCGTCTCGGAAATCGTGGGGCGCATCGTCCCTTATGTGGAACGGCTCCTTCGGGATGCCGGGATCGACAAACAGCGCGATGGTCATCGAGACGAGGGATAGGGGCATGGAGGTCGGCACATCGGTTAAGGGAGGATACAAGGCGGCCTACGCCGCCGGGGAAACCCTCACCGATCGCGAGACGGTCACCGATGCTTGCCTGGAGGCCCTGGGTGAGCTCGGCGACGGCGCCAACCTCGGCTTTATCTACGCAACTGACGTTCTTGCCGATGATCTGGGCTGGATCGTCGATCGCTTTCGCCAGAGCACCGGGGTCGAGCGGTGGGTCGGCACGGTCGGCATGGGCATCGTTGCCAACGGTGTGGAGTTCTATGGACGTCCGGCGCTTTCCTGCTTGACGGTAACGCTGCCGCCCGACAGCTTTCGCCTGTTTTCGCCGGTGGTCACCTCGCTCGATCCCTTTTGCGCCGAGCACGCCGGCTGGATCGACAGCCAGCACCCGGGGCTCGGCATCGTCCATGGTGATCCACGCAATCACGACATCGCCGAGATCATCGAGGACGTGTCGGAGGCCGCCTCGGCATTTCTCGTCGGCGGGCTCAGCTCCTCTCGTGGAGAGAACCCCCAAGTCGCCGGCGATCTCGGCGAGGGGGGATTGTCAGGTGTATTCCTCGCTGGCGATCGGACGGCCGTCACCGGCCTCACGCAGGGTTGCAGTCCTATCGGAGCCTTGCACCGGGTCACCGACGGCGAGGACACGATCGTCAAGACCATCGACGACCGGCCGGCGCTGGACGTGTTACGCGAGGATATCGGCGAGTTGCTGGCGCGCGATCTCTCGCGCATCGGCGGATATATCTATGTGTCCTTTCCGATCGCGGCGAGCGATACCGGCGACTACCTGGTGCGCAACATCATCGGTATCGACGAGGCGCGCGGCTGGATCCAGGTTGGCGATCTCGTAACGCGCGGCATGGCACTAAGCTTTTGCCGGCGCGACAGCGAGGCGGCCTTGGAGGACCTGAGGCGCATGTTGGCGGATTTGACGCTTCGGGCGGGCAAACCGGCCAAGGCCGCGCTTTATTACTCCTGCATCGCGCGCGGCCAGCACCTCTTTGGTCCGAACGCCGAGGAGATGGCGGAAATCAGACGTCAGCTCGGCGACATCCCGCTGACTGGATTTTTTGCCAACGGCGAGATTTCCAATAACCGCCTATACGGCTATACCGGTGTCCTGACACTCCTCATCTAAGCTCCGATCATCAACGACTATCCAGGGAGGCTCCAATCATGGACTACCGCCGTCTCGGCCGCAGTGACATCTCGGTCAGCAGTCTTTGTCTCGGAACCATGACCTGGGGCGTTCAAAACACCCCGGAGGAAGCCTTCGAGCAGATGGACCACGCCCTGGCCGAGGGCATCAATTTTTTCGACACGGCGGAAATGTACCCGGTCAAGCAGTCGGCCGAGACCTATGGGCGTACCGAGGAGATCATCGGAGCATGGATGGCGGCGCGGAATTGCCGTGACAAGGTGGTCATTGCCACCAAAGTCGTCGGTCCTGGCGGCTTTCCCTATATCCGCGGCGGCGAGACCCGTCACACGGCCGAGCACCTGCGCGCGGCGGTCGAGACGAGCCTGGGGCGCCTGCAAACCGATTACATCGACCTCTATCAGCTGCACTGGCCGGACCGCGCGACCAACACTTTCGGCAAGCTGGCCTTCGAGCCCACCGAGGCGGAGCGCATGACGCCCCTCGAGGAGACGCTGGCGGGCCTGGAGGAGCTGGTGCAGGCCGGAAAGGTGCGCAGCGTTGGTGTGTCGAACGAAAACCCCTGGGGCGTGATGCGGTTTCTGGCTTTAGCCGAGGCCGGCCGTGGACCCCGCATGGCCTCTATCCAAAACCCTTATAGCCTTCTGAACCGCAGCTTCGAGACCCGGCTGGCGGAGATCGCGATCCGTGAGGACTGCGGACTTCTGGCCTATGCCCCCGTGGCCGCCGGCGCCTTGACGGGCAAGTACCTCGATGGCGGAAAGCCCGAGGGCGCGCGCATGACCCTCTGGCCCGAGAACCGTCGCTATCTCGGCGAACAAGGTCAGGCGGCGACACGGGCTTACGTCGACGTGGCAGGCAAGCACGGCCTCGACCCGGCGCAGATGGCGATTGCCTTCGTTGTCTCGCGACCCTTCGTCACCTCTGCCATCATCGGCGCCACCGGCATGGATCAGCTTCGCAACGGCATGGCGGGCACGGCCATCACTCTGTCGGAGGAGTTGCTGGCCGATCTCGAGGCCGTGCACGCACGCCACACCTATCCCTGTCCGTAGGCGACCGGGTTTCCGCTTTGGGGACGACTTGCGATGCGTTTATTCATCGCCTTGGCTTTGCCCGATGACCTCAAAGAGCGCCTCGCCGGCCTCCAGCGCGGCGTGAAGGAGGCGCGCTGGGTCAAGCCGGAGAACCTTCATCTCACCCTGCGCTTTCTGGGGGAGCTCGACGGCCATCAGGCCCGCGATGTGGACGCCGCCTTAGCCTCGCTCGGCGGTGAGGCCTTCTCGATGCGCCTTGCCGGTCTCGATTGTTTCGGAGATGGGCGCAAGTTGCGCGCCCTGTGGGTCGGGGTCGAGGATCCCGAACCGGTAAAGCATCTGCAAGCAAAGGCCGAGCGAGCGGTGCAACAGGCCGGGATCGCGCCCAACGGGCGAAAGTTCAAGCCCCACGTCACCTTGGCGCGGTTCAAGAAGGCACCCAGCCCGGATCTTTCGAGCTACCTGCAAAGCCATAGCCTCTTTCGCAGCGAACCCTTCCCCGTCACCGAGGTCATACTTTTTTCCAGTTTCCTGGCGCGCGAGGGCTCTATTTATCGGCCCGAGGCGCGCTATCCCCTGCGCTATGCGGAGCCGCGGGACGCCGCGTCTCCCGATGGGTGATATAGAGGCCGCAGACGATGAGAACGGTCGCGCCGGGCCAGATCCAGGGATCGGGAAGCTCGTGCCAGATCAGCCAGCCAAAGAGAAGGCCCCATAGCAGGATCGTATAGTCGAAGGGCGCCACCACTGCCGCCGGCGCGTGGCGGTAGGCCAGCGTCATGAAATACATGGTGAGAGATCCGGTCGCGCCGAGTAGTACAAAGAGACCCCAGTCGCGCGGGCTCGGCAGGGTCCAATCGTAAGGCAGCGCAACCCCGGTCACGATCGTCCCGATGACGGCGGTCCAGAACAGGATCCCCATGGCCGAGTCCTCCCGGCTTAGGCGGCGGGAGATAAGCATCACCAAGGCGTAGCCGAACGCGGCCGAGAGCGGCAGCAAGGCCTCGACCCGGAAGGTGCCCATGCCGGGCCTCAGCATCATCACCACGCCGATGAAACCCACGATCACGGCCGACCAACGCCGCATTCCCACTTTTTCGCCCAGGATCGGCACCGACAGCGCGGTCACGAAGACCGGCCCGACGAAGGCCAGGGTGAAGGCCTCGGCCAGAGGCATGAACTGCAAGCCGATGAAGAAGGCGAAGGTCGCGAGCAGCGCGAAAAAGGCGCGCAGCCCGTGCAAGAGGGGTTGTCGCGTTCGCAGACCGGCGAAGCCGCCGGCTCGACGCAGCACCACGAGCAGGAACAGCAAGCCGAAGAAGTTGCGAAAGAAGACCAGCTGCACGATGCCGTAGCCTTCGCCGAGAAACTTGGCGAGGGTGTCGAGCCCCGACATGAAGGCGATGCCGATCACCGCGTAGATGATGCCCCTGCCGGCGAGATCGCGTTCGGATAGCTCCATCGGCGTCTCAACCGCCAACGTATCGGCGCAGGATTGCGGCCACCTGGCCGGGATAGGGACCGCCGAAGAGAGCCGAGTGAACGAGCAGGGGGAAGAGGTTGTAGATGTCCCGCCGGCAGTCCCGATACTCGGGCTCCAGTGGGCGATGCTCCGCATAGCGGGCGAAGAACACCGGGCCGAAGCAGGAAAACAGCTCGATGAAGGCAAGCTCGACCTCGGGATCCGCGAAATAGATCGCCGGGTCGATGAAGGCGGCCACACGGCCGCGATGAGTGAGAACGTTGCCGGACCAGACGTCTCCGTGGACGAGCCCGGGCCGGGGGCTATGCCCAAGAAAGACCTCGAGGCGGTCGCACAAGGCCTCCAACGCGGTCAACGTCTCGCCCGGCAGCCGTCCCCTCTCGTAGGCAAGCCGGCCCATGAAGCCGAGCCGCCGGTCGCGGAAGAAGTTGCACCAGTCCTCGCTCCAAGCATTGGGCTGCGGCAGGGCGCCGATCACCGTGTCGCGGGAAAAGCCGAAGGCCGGTGCCGAGATGGCGTGAAGCCCGGCAAGCCGCTCGGCCGCGTCGTGCTCCGCCGTGGCGCCGCCTTGGCCGTCGGCCTCGACGTGGTCCATGACCAGGAGGTGGTCGCTTACATGGCGGGTCCGGGGCACCGGGAGGTCGGTTTCCTCGGCCAAGTAGTTCAACATGAAGCCCTCGATCGCCAGGCCACCATCCGCCGCGTACTTGACGACCAAAGGAGGGCGCTCGGAGAACTCGGCGCGGAAAACGTCCGACACGCAGCCGCCGTGCAGGGGGCGAAGATGCCGCGGTTGCCAGCCCAGCTCGCTCAAGACGTGGGCGAGCGATGCCGTCACTCTTGTTGACCCGGATCCCAGTTGGCGAGCGCCGTCAGCAGGCCCGGCATCGCATCCTCGATCAAGTGCAGGGCGTATTCATAGTCTCGGCGGTCACCGTAGTAGGGGTCCGGCACCTCGATCGGCTGGTCCTCGGCGTAGTTGCGCAGCAGCGCCAACGCGGCCCGACTCTCCGCTTTCCGCAGGCGTTCCAGGGCGGCGATATGGCCGCGGTCGAGCGCCAGGATCAGGTCGAAGCGATCGAAATCGCCGCGCACGACCTGGCGCGCCGTGAGCCCCGCCATGTCGTAGCCCCGGCCGCGAGCGATCTCTTGGGCTATGGCCGTGGGCGGGTCGCCGATATGCCAGCTGCCGGTGCCGGCGCTGTCGACCTCTACTTTATCGCTCAGCCCTTCCTTATCCAGATGCCGGCGCAGCACCGCCTCCGCCGTGGGCGAGCGGCAGATGTTGCCGGTGCAAACGAAGAGGACACGGATCATGTCACTGGTCCCGTAGTCGGAGTGGTCGCCGCCGGGCCCTATCCCGTGCGCCAAGAGTCCTCTATCATTCGATGGCCCGAGGCGGCAAGGAGGTCGTTCCATGAATGCGAGCCATAGAGCAGATCCGGGTCGAGTGAAAACGCTTAAGGCGATCCATCGACCCGGCGGGTCTGCTCTAACTCTAAGGCGCGGAGCGGATGCACATGCATTGTCGACTCCCGACATTGGTTCCGACAAAGCATGATCCGCTCTAGGTCGATCGTGATTTTGACCGGGGCCGGTGTCTCGAAGGAGTCGGGTCTCGATACGTTTCGCGATGCGGATGGGATCTGGGCCAAGGTGCGGCTGGAGGACGTGGCAACGCCCGAGGCCTTTCAGCGCGATCCGGCCCGCGTTCACGCCTTCTACAACGCCCGCCGGCGGTCTCTCCTGGATCCGTCGGTGACGCCGAACGCGGCTCATCTGGCCTTGGCTCGGCTGGAGCGGGATTGGCCGGGGGAGGTCCTTCTCGTGACCCAGCACA
>JBFELD010000024.1:0-12414 GCA_041552375.1 Kiloniellaceae bacterium
CAGGACAAGCGGGCTCTGCACGCCCCCGACTCGAGCGCCTTGGCCTCCCTGCTGAGCCCCGATATCCGAGCCGGCGACGTAGTCCTGGTCAAGGGATCGCTGGGCAGCCGCATGGCCTGCATCGTCGAGGCTCTGCAGGATTTGGGTCGGCAGATGCCCCGCGCGGCCAACGGCGAATAGGGGCGGGCCATGCTTTACAATCTGCTCACTCCCCTCGGCGACGACTTCATCGTCTTCAACCTGTTCCGCTACCTGACCTTCCGCAGCGGCGCAGCGGTCATGACCGCGCTGTTGATATCCTTTCTTTTGGGGCCATGGATCATTTCCTGGCTCAAGGCCAAGCAGGGCGAGGGCCAACCGATCCGCGACGACGGACCGGAGGGCCACCTCTTGACCAAGAAGGGCACACCGACCATGGGAGGAACGCTCATCCTCCTCGCCATCGTCAGCTCGACCTTGTTGTGGGCCGACCTCACCAACCGGTATGTCTGGACCATCATCCTGGTGACGACCGGCTTCGGCGTCATCGGGTTCAGCGACGATTACCTGAAGCTGACACGTCGCAACAGCAAGGGTCTGCCGGCCCGGGTCAAGTTCATGGCCCAGATACTTATTGCTGCTCTGGCGACACTTTGGATCATGCGCATTGCGCCGGAAGCCCTGGAATCCCATCTTGCGGTTCCCTTCCTAAAGAGCTTCCTGATCGACTTCGCTTGGTTTTACCTGCCCTTCGCGATCATCGTGATGGTCGGCGCGTCCAACGCCGTCAATCTCACCGACGGTCTCGACGGCCTGGCCATCGTGCCGGTGATGATCGCCGCCGGCTGCTTCGCCCTCATCGCCTATCTTGTGGGCAATACCCTCTTTTCCGATTACCTGCAGCTCCACTACGTGCCGGGTGCGGGAGAACTCGCCGTGTTCAGTGGTGCCTTGGTGGGCGCCAGCCTCGGCTTTCTGTGGTTCAACGCGCCGCCGGCGATGGTCTTCATGGGCGATACCGGGTCGCTTTCCTGCGGCGGTGCGCTGGGGACGATCGCGGTAATCACCAAGCACGAGCTGGTGCTGGTCATCATCGGCGGCCTTTTCGTGCTCGAGACCGTCTCGGTTATCGTCCAGGTCATCTCCTTCAAGCTGACCGGACGCCGCGTCTTCCGCATGGCGCCGTTGCACCATCACTTCGAAAAGATGGGCTGGGCCGAGCCGACCATCGTCATCCGCTTCTGGATCATCGCCTCGATATTGGCGTTGGCCGGACTGGCGACTTTGAAACTGAGGTGAGGGAGCGTCGTGCATCGATGATACCGCTCGCTTTCCTCGAAGGACACAAGGTCGCGGTGCTGGGGCTCGGGCGAACCGGCTTGGCCAGCGCCAAGGCTTTGATGGCGGCCGGCGCGGAGGTTCTGGCCTGGGACGACGGCGAGGGCAGCCGGTGCGAGGCCGCCGCCGTTGGCATCCCGCTCGGCGATCCCGCCCGGATCGACTGGAGTGAGATGTCCTTGATGGTTCTCTCGCCTGGCATTCCTTACCAGCATCCCCAGCCACACCCCGCCGTCACCACGGTCAAGGGCGTGGGTGGCGAGGTGGTAAGCGACGTCGAGCTCCTGGCCCGCGCCGACCCCAAGGCCAAGGTTTTCGGCATCACCGGCACCAACGGCAAGTCAACCACCACCGCCCTTGTTGGCCACATCCTGCATGAGGCCGGCCGTGCCACCGCTGTCGGCGGCAATATCGGCACACCGGCGCTGGCTCTGGAGTGGCTGGACGACGACGGGTTTTACGTGCTCGAACTGTCGTCCTATCAGCTCGAGACCACCTTCTCGCTCAGTTGCGACGTGGCGATGCTCCTCAACATCAGTCCGGATCATCTGGACCGCCATGGCGGATGCGACGGCTACGTCGCCGCCAAGCGCCGCATCTTCGGCCAACAGGCGCTCGGGGCCGCCGCGGTGATCGGCATCGACGACCCGACGTGTCGCGATATCTTTGTCGAACTCCGAGGCGATGGCGGACGTCGGATCATTCCCATTTCCGGCACGCATCCGGCCAAGGGCGGCGTCTACGCGGTCAACGGTCGCTTGATCGACGATCTCGACGGCCGTGCGGAGTCGGTTCTCGACCTGTCCGAGACGCCCCGCCTGCCGGGATCGCACAACGCACAGAATGCGGCTGCCGCCTATGCGGCCTGCCGCTTCGTCGGATTGCCGAGCGACACCATCGCCGAAGGCCTGCGAAGCTTCTCGGGGCTGGCTCACCGACAAGAGCTGGTCACGCTCGCCGAAGGCGTCGCCTACATCAACGATTCCAAGGCCACCAATCCCGACGCGGCCGCACGCGCGCTCGCCTGCTACGAACGCATCTTCTGGATCGCCGGGGGGCGTGCGAAAGAAGAGGGTTTGGCCGAGCTCGAACCCTATCTACCGCGCATCGTCGAGGCCTTTCTGATTGGTGAAGCCGGCGAGAGTTTTGCCAGATCCTTGCGCGGAAAAGTCTCCGTGCGGCAATGCGGCACCCTCGACAAGGCAGTGAGCGAGGCGAGCGAAACCGCGCAGCAGGACGCGCGGCGGCACGCTAGCCACACACCAGGGGTGGTCCTGTTCTCTCCGGCCTGTGCTTCCTTCGATCAATTCGCCGACTTTGAAGCGCGCGGCGATGCCTTTCGCCGATTGGTGCTGGATCGGCAAGGAGGGGCTTCGTGAGCAGTTTCGCGCGCACCGACCGAAGCTTGCTCGCCCGCTGGTGGTGGACGGTGGACCGCTGGAGCCTGGTCGCCTTGATCGCTTTGATGGGCTTTGGCGCACTCTTGATGCTGGCGGCCTCGCCAGCCGTCGGTGGACGTATCGGGCTGGGCGCGTTTTACCTGGCCAATCGTCAGCTCATGCTCTTGCCCTTCGCCGCAGCGATACTGATCGGTTTTTCGTTGACCGACCTAAAATTCGTGCGCCGCACCGCGACCATAGGACTTGCGGTTTCCACGGCCCTCCTCGTGCTGACGCTGTTCTCTGGAATTGAGATCAAAGGCGCGTCCCGATGGCTGTCGGTCCTTGGCCTGTCCATCCAACCATCGGAGTTCGTCAAACCCTTCTATGCCGTCTTCGCGGCGTGGATGTTCGCGGCCGCCAAGGAAGAGGAAGGTATTCCCGGGTCTTGGATCGCCACCGGTCTGTGGCTCGCTTTGATCGTGTTGCTTTTGCTGCAGCCCGACGTCGGCCAGGCATTCCTTCTGACCGCTATCTGGGCCGGCCAGCTCTTTCTCGCCGGGCTGCCACTGGTATGGGTTGGCGCGTTGGTCGCACTTCCGTTGATTGGTCTTATCCTGGCCTATCTCTCGCTTCCCCATGTTACCCAACGCATCGACAGCTTCCTCGATCCCGGAGCGGGGGACCGCTTTCAGGTGAACCGTTCGCTCGAGGCCTTCATGAACGGTGGGTTCATGGGTCGGGGGCCGGGCGAAGGCACGGTGAAGGCGCACCTGCCGGATGCCCATTCGGATTTCATCTTCGCCGTCGCGGGCGAGGAGCTGGGCTTCATCGCCTGCGGCTTGATCATTGTTCTCTTCGCCTTCGTTGTCTTGCGCGGATTCTCACGCCTACTGCGTGAGCCCAATCTTTTCGTGTTGCTGGCGGTGGCTGGATTGCTGATCCAGTTCGGTCTGCAGGCCTTGATCAACATGGCCTCGACCCTGCACCTCATGCCGACGAAGGGCATGACCCTGCCCTTCATCAGTTACGGTGGGTCTTCGCTGGTGGCACTTGCGATGGCCATGGGCATGGTGCTGGCACTGACCCGCAAACGTCCCGCGCTGGAGGCGGCGCCATGACCGCCTCGACACCGAAGACGGTGGCATTGGCGGCCGGCGGCACCGGCGGGCATATGTTCCCGGCGCAAGCGCTGGCCCGCACCTTGCTATCTCGCGGCTTCGACGTCTGCCTTTTCACCGACCGGCGCGGCGGTGGGCTGGGTCCTGACTTGCCGCAAGTCCGCACCTATGCCATCGCCTCAGGCGGCATCGCCGGCATCGGGGCAGTCAGACGGATCCGCAATACGCTTCGCATCGGGCTCGGCTACCTGCAGGCGCGAGCCGGGCTGCGCGCTTGCGGGGCATCGTGCATCGTCGGTTTCGGCGGCTATGCCTCCGTGCCGCCGGTTCTAGCCGGCGCACACCTTGGACTGCGCGTCGTGCTGCATGAGCAGAACGCGGTCTTCGGCCGTGCCAACCGGCGGCTCGCGCGCTATGCCGATGTCGTTTGCACATCCTTCGACGCGGTCGCGGCCACACCCGAGAGCGCCGTCGGCAAGCTCGTTCTGACCGGCAACCCGGTGCGCCCCGACATCGCCGAGATCGGCCGGAGGCCCTATGGCCTACCCGGCACGGACGGCGCACTGACGCTCCTGGTGACAGGGGGCAGCCAAGGCGCCACCGTGTTCAACGATCTTGTCCCCGAGGCGCTCTCGCGTCTGCCCGAGGAGATCCGTCGCCGCCTGACCGTCTATCAGCAAGCCCCCGGCGACGGGGTTGAGCGCGTCGCCGAAGCTTACCGCCAGGCCGGCATCAAGCACGAGCTAGCGCCCTTCTTCGTGGACCTTCCCCGACACCTTGCCGCCGCCCAATTGGTGATCTGCCGGGCCGGCGCATCGACGCTCGCGGAGCTGGCTTGCGCCGGTCGGCCAGCGATCCTGGTCCCATTTCCCGCGGCAACCGACGACCATCAGACAGCGAACGCCAAAAGCCTGTGCGAGGCGGGGGGTGGCTGGTTGATGCCGCAAGCGACGCTCACGGCGGAGAGCCTTGCCGGGCGTCTGGAGGATCTTCTCTCCGCCCCGGCGACCCTTGCCGAGGCGGCCCACGCCGCGCTCAAGGCCGCCAAGCGAGATGCGCAGATCCGTCTCGCCGACGCGGCCTGCGGCACCCAACAGCCGAATGGAGACGATAGGCGCGAGGAGCAGGCGGCATGAGAACCCTTCCCCTCGACATCGGTACCATTCACTTCGTTGGCATCGGCGGCATCGGCATGAGCGGCATCGCCGAGATCATGGCCAATCTGGGCTACAGCGTGCAGGGCAGCGATGTCGCCGAGAACGCCAATGTTCAGCGTCTCCGCTCGATGGGGATCACGGTCGACGTCGGTCATCACGAAAACAACATCGAGGGGGCGCAAGTCATCGTCGTCTCTTCGGCAATCAAGGACGACAATCCCGAGCTGGCCGCCGCGCGGACCCGGTTCATTCCGGTGGTTCGCCGTGCCGAGATGCTGGGCGAGCTGATGCGCCTCAAATGGTCGATCGCCGTCGGCGGTACGCACGGCAAGACGACGACCACCTCGCTGGTCGCTACACTGCTGGACGCGGCCGGACTCGATCCGACGGTGATCAACGGCGGCATCATCAACGCCTATGGAACCAACGCGCGGCTCGGCCAAGGTGACTGGATGGTCGTCGAGGCCGACGAAAGCGACGGCAGCTTCACCAAGCTGCCGGCAACCATCGCCGTGGTCACCAACATCGATCCCGAGCACATGGAGTTCTACCACACGGAAGAAGCGCTTCACCAAGCGTTCGAGACCTTCGTCGAGAACATCCCCTTTTATGGCTTTGCCGTGCTTTGCATCGACCATCCGGCCGTGCAATCGCTGATCGGACGGATCGAGGACCGACGGATCCTGACCTACGGCGTCAGCTCCCAGGCCGACGTGCGTCTCGCCGGACTCGGTGTCGAGGACGGTCAGTCCCAATTCGACGTCGTCATCACCAAGCGCCTGTCCGGTGAGGAAATGCGGCTGGAGTCGATGCGCATCCCAATGCTCGGCAAGCACAACGTCCTGAACACCCTGGCCGCCATCGCGGTGGCGGACGAGATGGGCATATCCGAGGCCACCATCCGCCGCGGCCTTGCCGACTTCGGCGGCGTCAAGCGGCGCTTCACGCGAACCGGCGAGGTGGCGGGCATCACCGTCATTGACGATTACGGGCACCATCCGGTGGAAATCTCGGCGGTGCTGGAAGCGGCCCGCCAAGCAACGGCCGGTCAGGTGGTCGCGGTCGTGCAGCCACACCGTTACTCCCGCCTTGCCGCTCTCTTTCAGGACTTCTGCTCCTGCTTCAACGAGGCCGACGTGGTGGTCGTCGCCGACGTCTATCCCGCCGGCGAGGAGCCGGTCGAAGGTGCCGATCGCGACCACCTGGTCGAGGGCCTTCGCGCCCACGGACATCGCAAGGTCTTGGCCCTGGAGAGGCCGGAGGAGTTGGCCACGTTGATCGCCGCGACCGCCCATGAGGGAGACATGGTGGTGTGCCTCGGCGCCGGTTCTATCAGCGCCTGGGCGAACGCCCTGCCGAAGGAATTGGCGGCGCTGCTCGAGGGGTCTGCAACGAAATCCGCGGGTGCGGGGTCGTGATGCTCATGGCGACGAGACAAAGCCTGGAACTGATCGATCGCCTGCCGGCGGTGCGAGGGCGCTTGAGCGCGGGCGCGCCGCTTGCCGGCGTCAGCTGGTTTCGCGTCGGCGGACCGGCCGAGGTTTCGTTCCGCCCTGCGGACCTCGCTGACCTAAAGGCTTTTCTCGCCGGAAAGCCCGAGGATATTCCGGTGACGGTGATCGGCGTCGCCTCGAACCTTCTGATCCGCGACGGTGGCATTCCCGGCGTGACCATCCGCTTGGGTCGCGGCTTCACAGGCATAGAAGCACGAGACGAGAGGGTCACCGCCGGCGCCGCCGCGCTCGACCTCAACGTTGCCAAGGTCGCGGCAAACGCCGGCATCGCCGGGTTGGAGTTTCTCTGTGGCGTCCCCGGCACGATCGGTGGCGCGATACGCATGAATGCCGGCGCCTACGGCCGCGAGATCAAGGATGTGCTGATCGAGGCGGCTTTCGTCGACGCGACCGGCCGTGACATGCGCCTGCCCGTCGAGGCGCTCGGCTACGGCTATCGCCACTCTTCCTTTCCAAAGGACTGGATCTGCGTCTCGGCGACGCTGGCCGGCAGCGTCGGCGAGCCGCAGGAGATCACCCAGCGCATGGCCGAGATCCAAGACCAGCGCGGCGCCAGCCAACCCGTGCGCAGCCGCACCGGCGGCAGCACCTTCAAGAACCCACCGGGCGAGAAGGCCTGGCGGCTGATCGAGCGGGCCGGCTGCCGGGGACTGATCGTGGGCGATGCCATGGTTTCGGAGCAACACTGCAATTTTCTCATCAATCGCGGCGGGGCGACGGCGGGCGATCTGGAGCGCCTGGGCGAAGAGGTCCGCGCCCGTGTCGAGCGGGCAACGGGCGTGCGGCTCGAGTGGGAGATCAAGCGCATCGGCCTGCCGGGCGAAGGTGAAACGATCGGGGATGAAACGTGAGTAAAAGGGTCATGGTACTCATGGGCGGCAGGTCGGCGGAACGCGAGGTTTCGCTCGATAGCGGGCGGGCCTGCGCCGCGGCGTTGGAAGAAGCCGGCTACCATGTTGACCCCTATGATTTCGACGGCGACGTGGCCGCGCTAGTCGCCGCCCTCGATCCGAAGCCCGACGCGGTCTTCAACGCCCTGCACGGACGCTGGGGCGAGGATGGTTGCGTGCAGGGTCTGCTCGAGCTGCTCGATATCCCCTACAGCCATTCGGGTCTCATGGCCTCGGCGCTGGCCATGAACAAGCCCATGGCCAAGTCGCTGGTCGCCGCCGCCGGCATCACCTGCCCGGATGGCATGGTCGTCACCGCCGAAGCGCTCGCCACCGGCGATCCCATGCCCCGTCCCTATGTGGTCAAACCAATTGCAGAGGGCTCTTCCGTCGGCGTGCACATCATCCATGTCGGCGACAACCGCGCGCCGCTCGGCGACCGGTCCTGGCAGTTCGGCGAGGAGGTGTTGGTCGAGAAATACATCGAGGGGCGTGAGCTGACCGTCACGGTCATGGGCGACCGGGCATTGGAGGTAACGGAGCTGCGCCCGACGGTCGACTTCTATGACTATGAGGCCAAGTATACCGATGGCGTGACCGAGCACCTGGTGCCAGCGCCGATCAACCCGACGATCCGCGAACAGGCGCTTGCCGCCGCGCTCAGCGCCCATCAGCTCCTCTCCTGCCGCGGCGTTACACGCAGTGATTTTCGTTACGACGACACCGGTGGCGAGCCCGGCCGCCTCTATTACCTGGAGACCAACACTCAACCGGGAATGACCGCGCTGAGCCTGGTGCCCGAACAGGCGGCACAGATCGGAATTTCCTTTCCCCAGCTCTGCGCCTGGATGGTGGAGAACGCGTCATGCGGTGGCTGAGATCGAATGAACGTCGCACTGGCGCCGGCAAGCGTCAGCGTAAGACCCGGAGCAAAACGGGAGCGGCCCGGCGATCCCCGCGCCGCACCCGCCAAGCTCAGCGCCGCCGGATGCCCCTGTTGACGGCCCGGCGCCTTCGTGTGGCCGCGGGTCCCCTATTGGCGGTCTTCGTGGTCCTCGGGGCTGCTTGGCTCTGGCAAGACGGATGGTTCGCCCGCCAGACGCAAGCGGCCCAAGCCGGCCTCTTGAGCCTATCGGTCAGCGCCGGTTTCAAGGTCGATGATCTGCAGGTGGTCGGCCGAGACCGGACCTCTAGGCAGTCGGTTCTTGCCGCTCTCGAGGTATCGCGCGACATGCCGATCCTGACTTTCGATCCGCACGAGGCCCGCCAGCGCCTTCGAACCTTGAACTGGGTCAAGGACGCCACGGTCGTGCGCCGCCTGCCGAATGTCCTCGCCGTCAATCTCGTCGAGCGCGAGCCTCTCGCCCTTTGGCAGTACGCCGGCGCGTTGTCGGTGATCGATCGGGATGGAGAGGTCATCCCGGACGTCGAGGTTGGGCACTTCTCGCATCTGCCCCTCGTGGTTGGCAGCGGCGCGCCGACCCAGGCCGGGGCGTTGATCGAGATGCTTGATAACGAGCCGCTGCTCAAGTCACGCGTGACCGCCGCGATCTGGGTGGCGGAACGACGCTGGAACCTACAGATCGATGGCGCCATCAAAGTGCGCCTGCCGGAGGTGGCGCCCGCCGAAGCGATCGCTCAGCTCGCCAAGGTAGAGCGCGAGCATGGCCTGCTCGACAAGGACGTCGTCACCATCGATCTGCGCCTTCCGGATCGACTGGTGGTGCGCACCGCCCCGGGCGCGGTGCCCGTCGTACCGTCGACACAAGGCGAGAACACATGAACGAGAAAAAGAGATAAGAGGAGACAGCGGGACAGTGGCAAAAGGTGGTTTGATCGCGGCACTCGACGTCGGCAGCAGCAAGATCTGCTGCTTCATCGCCGAGCGGCACCCGAACCGGGAGCCGAGGGTCGTCGGCATCGGGCAACAGGCGAGCAAAGGCGTCAAGAACGGCGCGATCGTCGGGATGGAAGAGGCCGAGGAAGCCATCCGCAACGCCGTGCATGCCGCCGAGCTGATGGCCGGCGAGACCATCGAGCAAGTCATCGTCAACCTCTCGGGCGGCTACCCGGTGTCGAACTCGATCGGCGTCGAGGTCACGATCGATGGGCATGAGGTCGCGGAATCCGATCTCCGCCGGGTTTTCCAACAAAGCCGCCAGGCCGAAAGCCTGCGCCGGCAAAGCCAATCCGGGCGTCAGCTCATCCACGTCATCCCCACCGGCTACACCATCGACGGAAGCCGCGGAATTCGCGATCCGCTCGGCATGTACGGCGACCTGCTGGGGGTCGACTTTCATGTCGTGACGGCTTCGGCCGGCGCGGTGCGAAATCTCTCGACCTGTATCGAGCGCTGCCATCTGGATCCGATCGGATTTGTCGTCTCGCCTTATGCCTCCGGCCTCGCGGTCCTCGTCGACGACGAGAAGGAGTTGGGGGTGACCGTCATCGACATGGGTGGCGGCACCACGACGATCGCCGTCTTCTACGAAGGCAACGTCATCTATACCGACGTCGTGCCGGTGGGCGGAAACCATGTCACCAGCGACATCGCCCGCGGCCTGTCGGCGCCGCTGGCCCATGCGGAGCGCCTGAAGACGCTCTACGGGCATGCCATGTCCAGTCCCGCCGACGAGCGGGAGATGATCGACGTGCCACAGGTCGGTGAAGCACCGGACGACCCGGCACGCCAGGTGCCACGCTCGATCCTCGTCTCGATTTTGCAGCCGCGCCTCGAGGAGACCATGGAGCTTGTGCGCGCGCGCCTCGAGACGAGCGGTTTCGACAAGATCGCGGGCCGACGGGTCGTGCTGACCGGCGGCGCCTGCCAGGTCCCGGGCATCACCGATCTGGCTGGCCTGGTCCTCGACAAGCAGGTGCGCATCGGCAAGCCGGTGCGCGTCGCCGGCTTGGCCGAAGCGACGGCTGGTCCGGCCTATTCGACCTGCGCCGGGCTTTTGGGTTACGCGCTGAAAAGCGGCGTCACCCAGCCACGCGAGATGCCCCGCGACGAGCGTCCCGCGGCCGGTGTGATCGGTCGCATGGGAAGTTGGTTGCGACAACATTTTTGAGGTTTTGGAAGGCCGAGGTTCCTCGGCCGGAGTACAGAGTTTAAAGCGCCCAACCGTGGAGGGGAAATATGAGTATCAACATCAACGTGCCGACACCTAGTCCAGAGCTTACGCCGAAGATCACCGTCGTCGGCGTCGGCGGGGCCGGCGGCAATGCCGTCAACAACATGATCAACTCTCAGCTCGGAGGGGTGGAGTTCCTGGTTACCAACACCGATGCCCAGGCTCTCCAGCAGTCGATCGCCCAGCGCAGCATCCAGCTCGGCCGCGGCATTACCCAGGGGCTGGGGGCCGGGTCGAGGCCGGATATCGGCCGTGCCGCCGCCGAGGAGGCGCTCGACGAGATCCTGACCGAGATCGAGGGCGCTCATATGGTCTTCGTCACCGCCGGAATGGGGGGCGGTACCGGCACCGGGGCCGCTCCGGTCATCGCCCGTGCGGCCCGCGAAGCCGGTATCCTGACTGTCGGCGTAGTCACCAAGCCGTTCCACTTCGAGGGCGTTCATCGCATGCGCCTGGCCGAAGAAGGGATCACCGACCTGACCCAGTACGTCGATACGCTGATCATCATCCCTAACCAGAACCTGTTCCGCGTCGCTAACGAAAAGACCACATTCGCCGATGCCTTCAAGATGGCCGACGACGTGCTCGAATCGGGCGTGCGTGGCGTGACCGACCTGATGGTCAATCCGGGCCTGATCAATCTCGACTTCGCTGACATACGCTCGGTGATGTCGGAAATGGGCAAGGCGATGATGGGAACCGGCGAGGCCGAGGGCGATAACCGCGCCATCGAGGCGGCCGAGGCGGCGATCAGCAATCCACTGCTCGACGATGTCTCGATGAAGGGGGCTCGCGGTGTCCTGATCAACATCTCCGGCGGCTATGATCTCACTCTCTTCGAGGTCGACGAGGCGGCCAACCGTATCCGTGACGAGGTCGATCCCGAGGCCAACATCATCTTCGGCTCGACCTTCAACGACGCCATGGACACCCACATGCGGGTGTCGGTGGTCGCCACCGGCATCGAGGCGGAGCAGAGCCAAGGCGTGCGGCCGGTCTCCTTCAGCGTGGTCGGCGCCGATAGCGCTCCGCCCCAGGCCGAGATCTCGACGCCGCCAACCCCGGCCGTGAGCACGGCAACGGGCCGCAGCTTCTTCGCCGCCGCCGCTGCCACCGCCGAGGCGATCGCGATCGGTGCCGATGAAGAAGAGCAGAGTGCCTTATCGCAGCCGATCGAAACCGTCACCGAGGCGACACTGTCGGCAGCCGAGGCCGAGCCGGAGGCCGCCGAGGCACCCAGCGTCGACGTCCTGCAAGAGGCCGCGCAGGCTTGGCCACTGGACGACGCGGCGCAGGAGAGCCGACCAGAGGCCGAGGTCGTGGAGGACTCAGCGCAAGAGAGCTTCTTTGCGCCCGCCCCGGCCGAGCCGGAAGCCGCTCCGGTCGAACCGGCTCGCGAGCCGGCCCGGCCCGAGCCCTTCGCCGAAGCGGACCTCGCCAACGCCGCCCGCGCTGAAATTGCCGAACGTGACGACCGGGGCGCCTTGAGGCGCAGCGGCTCCAGCATTTTCGCCAGGGTGACCGGCGCCGCCCGCGCAATCCAAGCCGCCACGGCGGGAACGGGTGAAATGGAAACGGCAAGACCGGCCGCGCAAACGCGCGAGCCGGTGCTGACCTCCGCAAAACCCGAGCCTCGCCAGGCGCCGCCGACCGCGGACACGACGAAGGCTGCCGTCCCTCAAATGCGGCTGACCGGCCTGGACGCGGCGGAGAAGGTACGCACCGCCGAGGCCGAGGAGGACCTCCTCGACATCCCGGCGTTCCTGCGCCGGCAGGCCAACTAAGTACACATCCGGCCGATCGGCCGGATGCATCGGGCGACGGGCCCGCGTCACGGCACGCGCGGGCTCTCGCCAAGCGGGAGCGCGCTTGCGGCCCCGGGGGCACCCCACCCCCGGGGCC
>JBFELD010000025.1:0-12373 GCA_041552375.1 Kiloniellaceae bacterium
CGCCGCGCCGCAAGAGGGCCGCCGCCTCGACAAGTGCGCCTCGCGCCCTTTTGAGCGTCGCCAGATTGATCAGCGTATTTGCCAGGTCGTGATGCACCGGCCCCAACGCCTCCTCCTGGATGGCCAGCGCGCGTCGATAGAGCGGCTCGGCCTCGAAGTTTCTGTCCTGGCGTCGATAGAGCGCCGCCAAGGCGTTAAGGCAGACCGCGACCTCAAGATGCTCCGGCCCGAGGGCCTGTTCCATAGTCTCCAACATCTGCAGGTAAAGCGCCTCGGCCTCGTCGGACTTCTCCTGGTCCAGGTAAAGCCCCACCATGGTGTAGCGGTCCTCGATCACCTCGGGGTGCGCGAGACCTAGGGCCTCCTCTCGGATCGCCAAGGCCCGCCGCATGAGAGCCTCGGCCTCAGCCGCCTCGTCTTGCTCATGCTTGATCATCGCTAGATTGGTGAGAGGGGTCGCTACGTCGAGATGCGCCGGCCCCAAGGCATTTTCCTTAATGGCTAAAGCTCGCCGGAAGAAAAGCTCGGCCTCTGCCAACCGCTCCTGTTGTTGTAATACCGCAGCCAGATGGATGAGCGTTCCGGCTACCTTCGGATCGTCCGCATTCAGGGTCTCCTCGCGGATCGTCAAGGCGCGCCGGAGAAGCGCCTCGGCCTCGACGAAATCACCTTGGGACCGGTGACTCTCGGCCAGAAGTCCCAAGGACGCGGCCGATTCCCCTTGCTCCGGATCGGAAGCCTTCTCCTTAGTCTCCAGGGTGTGTCGCAGGGGTGTCTCGGCGTCACATTGGAGCTGGTGCAGCACGGCCAGGGTACTGCGCAGGTTACCCACGATCTCATCCTCGGGCCCGTACTTCTCCCGTGCCCAGCGCAGCGCCTCCTTGGTGCGGGCCATCGCCTCCTCATAGCGGCCCTGCTCGCGCAAAGAATCGATAAGCTTGTAAGTCTCTGGCCATAGGTGCACCGGCGGGATGGTGCCACCGGATCCGCGGCGAGGGAGGAAGAGCGCGGCGGCGAGGCGACGTAACCAGGTCCACATACCCATGAGCAAAACCTTTGGACATACCTGAGCGGCCATCCTACAGGTGGTGGAAGCGCGGCCCAATAGGCTATGGTGGCGCCGTGCGATGCGACTTGGGGTGCTAGGAACGACAAGAGATGTTCACCAAGCTTTTCCGTGGCCTGCGAGAGGAGGGGGTGCCGGTCACCCTGCGGGAATACCTCGACCTACTGCAGGGAATGGAGGCCGGGCTTGCCAACTTCGACGTGGAGGACTTCTACTACCTGGCGCGCAGCCTCCTGGTGAAGGACGAGCGCAACCTCGACCGCTTCGACCGGGTTTTCGGAGAGGTCTTCAAGGGCCTCGAGCGCGAAGGTCCCGTTTCCGAGGAAGAGGCCGACATCCCGAAGGAATGGCTGGAAGCCCTGGCCGAGCTGCTGCTCACCGAGGAGGAGCGTCGCAAGATCGAAGCCATGGGCGGCTGGGATAAGCTCATGGAGGAGCTGCAAAAGCGCTTGCATGAACAAAAGGGCCGCCACCAGGGCGGCTCCAAGTGGATCGGCACCGCCGGTACCTCGCCCTACGGCGCCTATGGCTACAATCCCATGGGCGTGCGCATCGGCCAAAAGGAAAACCGCAATTTCAGCGCCGTCAAGGTCTGGGACCGCCGCGACTTCGCCGACCTGGACGACCGGCTGGAACTGGGCACGCGCGGCATCAAGCTCGCCCTGCGGCGCCTGCGCCGCTTTGCCCGCGAGGGCGCCGCCGATGAGCTGGACCTGGAGGACACCATCCGCTCCACGGCCAAGAACGCCGGCTATCTGGATCTGAAGCTCCGGCCCGAGCGGCATAACGCCGTCAAGGTGCTGTTGCTGCTCGACGTCGGCGGCTCGATGGATTGGCACGTGCAGGCTTGCGCCGAGCTCTTCTCGGCGGCACGAGCCGAGTTCAAGCACCTGGAACACTACTACTTCCACAACTGCCCCTACGAACGGCTGTGGCGGGAGAACCGGCGACGGCGCAGCGACCCGGTCGCCTCCTGGGACGTGCTGCACACTTATGCATCAGACTACAAGCTGGTCCTCGTCGGCGATGCCGCCATGAGCCCCTACGAGCTGGCCCACCCCGGCGGCTCGGTCGAGCACTGGAACGAGGAGCCCGGCGAGACTTGGATGAAGCGCTTCCTGGAGACCTACCCGAAAGCGGTATGGCTGAATCCCTTGCCCCAGGATAGTTGGGACTATTATGCCTCTGTGAGCATGGTTCGCGCGCTGATCGACGAACGCATGTTCCCGCTGACGCTCGAAGGTATCGAAAAAGCGACCCGCGCCCTGGCCGATTAGCGGCCTCGAAGCGTCTGCCATCTCACTGCGGGATCAGACGAACGCGCGTCTCGGCGCGCCGGCCCAGGGCATCGACCAACACGATCTCGTTGAAGCCGACACCGTCCGGCATCCAACCGAGCCGCCGGCGCGCGGCAACGCGGGCCAGCGGCTGGCCATTCACGATCCAGGTGAGCGGGCGCCGCCCCCCTTCCGCCTCGAGCATCACCGCGCGCCCCTCCGGCGGTAGCGCCAAGGTCGTTTCGTCCAAGGGGTAGACGATGCGTGGCGGCGGCGCGGCGGTGGCGACGCTCGCAGGTCCAAACCCTTCGCCCAGATAGCGCAGGCCGGGCGGCAAGGGTGCATCGAACGCCAAGGCATGGTCAGGCCGAACCGGATGCCGGCGCGCCTTGGGCGGCAGATCGTCGAACAGCCGGAACAGCAGCGGTGCAGCGGTGTTGGCCCCAAAACGCCCGGGGTTGGGCGTGCCATCGGGCCGGCCGACCCAGACCCCAACGGTATAGTCGCCGTCATATCCGACCGCCCAGGCGTCTCGAAACCCATAGGAGGTGCCGGTCTTGAAGGCCAGGGGACGCGCTTGACGGCGGTGGAGATCGGGCAGCAGGCTCTCGGGCGGCCGCGCGCCGCGCAGGATCTCACCCACATACCAGCGCGCCGTCTCGCCGAACAAAGGCCGCTCTCCCGCCCCGGCGAGCCCGTCGAGAGACGACGCCTTGCCCCCCTCGGGTTGGGCGAGGAAACGGATCGGGCGCACATGGCCGTCTTCGGCCAGCGCCGCGTATAGACTTACGATGTCCTCCAGCGTTATGCCGACCCCACCGAGCGCGAAGGCGAGACCGGGCACCGCCGTCTCCTCACCGAAGTCGAGCGTGACGCCGGCCCGGCGCAAACGCTCGACCACAGCCACCGGTCCTAAGCGGTCGAGCAACGCCACCGCCGGTACGTTGAGCGACAACCGCAAGGCCTCGCTCAGGCTGACCCGCCCGTAATGGCGCCGCATGAAGTTGGCCGGCGCATAGGCGCCAAAGCGCGTCGGCACGTCATCGACCTGGGTCGCCGGATGGGCAATGCCGCGCTGGAAGGCCAGGCCATAGATAACCGGCTTCAAGACCGAGCCCGGCGAGCGCAGGGCCCGCACCACGTCGACCTGACCGGCGCGTGCCGCAGCCCCGAAGTCTGCCGAGCCGATATAGGCAACCGCCCGCCGGCTCCCGTTCTCCACCGCCAGCACGGCAATGCCCACCCTCGGGCCCAGCCCGCGCGCCCAGTCGCGGGCGACCACCTCCCAGCGGCGCTGCAAAGTGCCGTCGAGGGTACTGCGAACCACTCTCGCGTCGGGTCTCTTGGCCAAGAGCCGGTCCGCCAAGTGCGGGGCCGCCGGCACTTGGGTCACAACGATTGCCATCGGTTCGGCCTTGGCTTGCGCGAGATCGCGCCGCGTCAGCACCCCGGCATCGGAGACGCGGTCCAGGACCTTGTCGCGGGCAGCCCGGGCTGCGCCCGGAAAGCGGTCGGGCCGCAGCCGTTCGGGCGACTGCGGCAAGGCAACAAGGAGTGCCGCCTGGTCGGCCGTCAGGCGACCGGGCGACCGGCCGAAATAACGCCAGGCCGCCGCCGTCACCCCTTCCAGGTTGCCGCCGAACGGCGCAAGCGTCATGTAGATCTCGAGGATTTTCGGCTTGGGGTAATGCCATTCGAGCTGCAACGCGCGCGCCATCTCGATTATCTTGCTTGTGAGAGTACGCGGCCGTGGCTCCAGCAGCCGCGCGGCCTGCATGGTCAAGGTCGAGGCGCCCGAGACCACGCGTCCCGCCGTGAGCGCCTGCCAGCCCGCCCTCAGCAACGCCAGAGGGTCGACCCCCCAATGGGCGTGGAAACGCCTGTCTTCGAAGGCGATCAGCATCTCCAGATAAAGCGGATCCACCTCCGCTGGCGTGCTCGCCAGCCGGCGATAGCCGTCCGCGGAGAGGTAGGCGCGAAGTCGACGTCCCTCCCGATCCACCACCTGCCGCGACAGGCTCTCCATTCGTGTGAGATCGGGCGGATAGAGACGGTCGAGGAGGAAAAGGCCGCCGGCCAACGCCACCGGCAACGCGATCACCGCGACGGCGGCACGCCACCGCGAGGACATCGCCCGTAACACCATTCTCATTGCTGAGCGATTGTGATGGTCGAGACCGCACCGCGGGCGTGATAAGCGGGGCGGTACATGTCCTCGACGAAGACACCCTGCAGGCTGTAACGGCCCGGCGTCACGGCACGCACCAGATAAGCAACGGCGAAGCGCCCTTTGCCACGCAGCTCGAGGGCGGCGACGAAGCGGTCGTCGCGCGCCGCCGTGAACTCGGTCTCGGTGAGAGGCGGCAGGAAGCCATAGGTCTTGGTCACGTCCTCGCCGCCGAGGGCCGCGTTCTCGATCTCGAAGCCGGCCGGCAGCAAGTCCACCACCAGGGTCTGTTGCTCGCTGTCGTTCTCGGCCCGGCCCTCGACCAGGACCACGAAACGGTCGTTCTGGGTCACCGCCTCGGGACTGGTGAGGCGGCCATCCGGCGTATAGTAGCTTCGTGTCAAACGGTACCCTTCGGCAACGGAGGGAAGAGGTTCGGCCGGCACGCCGCGCACCGCGGTGATGAAGCGCACCGCGCGCTCGCCGTCATTCTTGACCGCAAGACCCTCGCTCAGGGCCTCGCCCTTCAAGCTGGTGCGCCAGGCCTCTTGCTGGGCGAGGATGGTGCCATCGCCGAGCGCCACCCGGTAGTCGGCACCCTCGGCCGCGTTCAACACATGAGTGGCCATGACCAACCAAGCCTCCTCCTGGGTGCTGAAGTAGTCGCGTTGGTCGAAAGCTTGATCCAGCTCACTCGCCAGGCGCTGCAGGCGGGCGCTGCCCGGATAGGTCTCGGCCAGCAGGGCGGCCAATGCCGCGCCGTCGCGCAAGTCCGAACCGTAGTCGCGGACCCAAATGGATGAGGATGGCCGCCGCTTGGCGATGGCCTGCTCGAAGAGGGCCTCCGCCCGCTCGCCCTCACCGACGATCGCCAGCGCCGCGGCGATGTGCCCCAGACCCAATCGAGTGCGAATGTTCGAGGCATATGTCTCGGCGAAGTAGCGCAGGTCGCCCGCCTTGATCTGGCCGATCCGGGCCAGGGCGTAGTAGGCGTAGGCTTGGGCGTACAGGGCTCCGCGGCCCTCCTCGACATAGTTTTGCAGCCAGGAGGCGGCGTGGCGGTAGGCGGTCTCCGGTACCTCGTAGCCGGCCTCCCGCGCCCGGGTCAGGAAGTCGAAGGTATAGGCGCTCAGCCATTCCTCACGGTCGCCGTAAGAGTGCCACAGGCCGAAGGAGCCGTCGCCGCGTTGGCGCTCCAGCATGCGGCGGATCGACCGGTCGACCTTGCGGTAGGTGTCCTCATCCTCGCGATCGAGGCTGACTCGCTCGGCCAGGTCACCGTAGTAGAGCAGCGGCAAGGCGCGAGAGATGGTCTGCTCGGTGCAGCCGTAGGGATAGCGGTCGAGCGATTCGAGAAGCTGCGGGAGGTTGAAATCCGTTCCGGAGGTGATCGTGACGCTCGCCGTCACCGTGTCCGGCAGCAGGTCGGCAAGGCGCTCAGCCGCCAGCACGGCCTCCTCGCCGGGCTCGAGAATGCTGACCTCGCGGCGCGTGACATAGGGCTGTGCCGCGCGCACGGCGATGTCCCAGTCACGCTCCAGATCGTCCAACCCCTCCGCGATGACGGTGAGGGCCACCGACCCCTCACCAACGCCGGCGCCACGCAGGGCAACCGTGGCGCGATGGCGTTCCCCATCGGCCAAGGTGACCTGGAGAGTCGTAACCTCCGGCATCGCCACGGCGCCCGAAACCGCCAGAGACACCTCGAAGGTCTTCGAAGCACCCGAGAGATTGTGCAGGGCGAGCGTTGCCTCGGCCTCGTCACCAGGTGCGAGAAAGCGTGGCAACAGCACGTCTGCCACCAAGGGATCGCGCACGATCATTGCGGCCTCGCCGGCGCCGACCCGTGTCTTGCCATAAGCCACCGCCATCAGTCGCAATCGGCCGTTGAAGTCCGGCAGATCGAGCGTCACCTCGGCCTTGCCCTCGGCGTCGAGCTCGATATCGCGCCTGTAGAGGGCAACGGCCTCCACCGTGCGCAGCGTAATCCCTTGCGCATTGTCCTCGGCACGGTCGCCGCCACTGCGCAGCCGCCCGGTCCGGCCCTCGGCCGGCCGGATCAGGCGGCCGTAAAGGTCGCGCAGGTCGAGGCCGAGGCGCTTCTGACCGAGGTAGTGCTCCTCCGGGCGCGGCGTTTCGTAGCCGGTGAGCTGCAGGATCCCCTCGTCCACCGCCGCCAGGGTCAGGCGGAAAGACTCGCCCGGATCGGCGCCTTCAACCGCGACCGGCAGCGTCACCATCTGTCGTGGCTTCGTCAGTTCAGGCGCCTCGATATGCACTGCGACCCGGCGCTGCGCCCGATCGATCGAAAACCAGGAGAGCCCCATGGCTCGGCTCGGTAGGGGCGTCGGCTTTCCGGTCTCGGGCCGGAAGGCCGTCACCATAAGATAGGCGCCCTGCCCCCAGTCGGCATCCACCGGTAAAGCCACCTCTGCGCCCTCCAACGGCAGGTCGATCGCCAGACTGTGATGCAAGCGCTCGCTCATGACCGTGACCAAGGCGGTGCCGGCGAAGGGGGCCCGCACGAAGGCTTTCAGCGTTTCCGCGTCGCGCAGTTCCGTTTTCTCGAGGCTCAGCTCCAAGGCGTCGGGGACATCGGGCGCCGAGGGACGGTACCACCAACCGGCGCGGAAACGATGGCTGACCGCCGAGCCACTATCCGGCTCGAAGACGTCGAGGCGATAGCGGCCATAATCGAAGAGTTGGGCAAGCGTTCCCTTCCCATCGCCGTCCAGCGTCAACTCCCCGGTCGCTACGATCTCATCGTAGACCGTGGTGCGATAACGCCACTCGCCGCCTTGCCGATACCAATTGTAGTCGTAGATCTCGCGCACCCATTCGTAGTGCACGCGCCGCCCGGCGACCGTCTGTCCGGCACGGTCCAAGGCGATCAGGTCGAAAGCGGCCTCCTGGCCGTCGCCCAAGGCACCGGAAAAGTGGGCGCGCAGGCCCACCTCCACCTCGCGCACCCGCAAAGGCAAGCGCAGCACCGAATGAACCGGTCGCCCTCCCAGATCGAGTAGGCTCGTCTGCAACGACACCGCCAAGGGATGCGACGTATCGGGTACCTGTTGCAGGGCGATGGGAATGGCCAGCTCGCCCAGGGCGTTGGTTTTGCCGGTCTCGATCTCCTGGCGTTGGGGCCGGTACTCCTCCTGCACCAAGCCGAAGCTGTAATCCGCATGGTCGGGGAAGGGCTTCGGATCGGCCAGCAGTGTCAGGCGCGCCTCAGTCTCCAGATCGGCGGCCGGCGGGCCATAGAGAAAGCGGCCGGTCAAGAGAACTCCGCCCTCGCCGCCCGGCGTCAGCCAGGGGGTCTTGCTGGTCAACTCGGCCTCCAGGCGTGGAGGCACGAAGTCCTCGACCTGGAAGGTGGTTCCGCCGACCTGCGCGCCATCCGGATCGAGGTAGGCGCCGACAACCCATTCGCCGGCCCGGGCCGCGGCGGAGAGCGGCAACTCGAACCCATAGCCGCCCATGTCATCGCCCACCACCGTCTCGTTGAACACCTCCGCGCCGCCGGGCCGGACCACTTTCACAGTGAGCGGCAGGCCGGACTTGGCCTCGGACTTGGCGTCACGCAGCAGGGCACTGAGATAGACCGTCTCGCCGGGCCGATAGACGCCGCGCTCGCTGTAAAGGAAGGCTTCCGGGCCTCTGGGCGCGGCGCGGCCACCGACGCCGCGCTCGCTCAAGTCCAGGGCGGGGCCGGTCAGGCGCAGGAAGTTGTAGTCCCCCGCCTCGGTCATCGCGGTCACGAAGGCCGGACGGTTGCCGCCTTCACCGCGCAGCAAACCCGGCGGAAGAAGCGCCAGACCGGTCTCGTCGGTCACCGCCGTGCCGAGGATCGCGTTGTTGCGCGCAACCAGCGAGAAATTCACGCCGGGCACGGCTTGCGCGCTCTCTAGGGACCGCGCCATCACATGCAGGCCGTCCTCGCCCTCGAAGGTCATCAGCCCGAGGTCGGAGACGAGCAGCCACTGGGTGGCGTGGCGGCCCCAGTTATCGGACCGGGTCTGCGCCGGTGTGCGTGCGACCAGGACATAAAGACCCGGCTTGCGCTCGGGTACGGCCTCCTCGAAGGGGATCAGGGTGGTGACCGCCTGGTTGGCCCGTTTGTCGATCGACAACCGGCCGGTCCACACGAGGGTGCCGCTGGAGTGTTCGATATCGCGCTCATCGTAACGACGAAGGTCCCCGTTCATCCGGCCCGAGAAGATCGGTACGATCAGGTTGCGGTCATCAATGCGAAAGATCCGCAGATCGATGGCCTCGAGGTTGACTGTCTCGACCGGCAAGGCATCGCCCGAGACCTTGGGCAGCACATAGCTGCTGGTCGCGAAGCGAATGCTGGGAGTCCGGTCGCGCACCTGAATGTATCGCTCATAAGTGCCGTGCTTGCGCGCGCCGCTCACCGCCATAAGCCCCGGCTTGACCCGCACTTCATAGGTTTCGCCGTGACGCAGGCCGCGTATGCAGATGCGATTGTCACGGGACGAGATGTCGATGTCGGCGGCCGGCTCGACCTCGACATAGTCCGCCGCCGGTAGGCGCGGCGAGAGACTGAGGGGCTGGGAGAAGACGATGCAGGCCTCGGGCACGGCACGTTCGTAATCCAAGGCCAGGTCCTTGACCCGCAGGTCGTAGCGCTCGATCAAGGCCGCCAGGCGCTGTTTGACGTGTTTGCTCTTGTATGTATCAACGCTGCGGCGCAGGAAATTGATCGCCAATCGCAAGTCGCCCTTGGCTAGGGCCGCCTCGGCCATGGTCGTCAGGGCCTCAGCGCGCCGCCAGTCCGGCACGCTATCTCGATAAACGCGGAAGGCCGCGGCCATGGCGTCGTCGAGCGCGCCCTGTTCCAAATAGTGATCGGCCAGTCGCTGCCAGTCCGAGACCGAACTGCGCTGCCGGACAATCTCCAGCTCCAGCTTGTAGCGCTCCCGAAAGGCCTCCGGATTGTCCGGCAGAAGTAGCTCGTCCAGT
This sequence comes from Kiloniellaceae bacterium, assembly GCA_041552375.1. Taxonomy (GTDB): domain Bacteria; phylum Pseudomonadota; class Alphaproteobacteria; order Kiloniellales; family Kiloniellaceae; genus JAJFGK01. The sequence continues at coordinate 9,494 of JBFELD010000025.1, forward strand.
CGGGCATCGACACCACGGCGGGCCATGCGCGCTTCCATTTGCCGCAGACGCGCGGATAAGGCGAAGATCCGCTCTTCCAGACGTATTACATCGTCACTCAGGTCCGGCACCTGGAAACCCGGGTCCTCCAAGGGGCGCTCCAGGTCCGTTGTCGCCAGGTCCGTAGCGCCCTGGGCCGGCGCCGCGACCAAGACCGCGAAAAAGAAGAGTGAGTGAAGAACCCTGCGCATATCGATCGCCTTCCCTGTTGAAAAACCCCGCCTAACTAAACGTTTCGGGAATGATGATCGGCAAATAGATCTAAATTATGATCACTGTCGCCACGTTTGCGCCATATTCGACAGCGGGCTCACGCACAGCTGGACGCGGCACCCCGGTCTGTGGCAAAGGGGATCGGTCCTTATCTTCTTGACCCCTGCGCACTTCCTCGAAACCCGGCCCGGAGCACCGGTCATGCCACCTCGCCTTGCCGGCAACATCATCGCCATAGCCAGCATGGCGCTTTGGGCCTCGGGCTTCGTGGCACTGCAGTACTTGCTGCAAAGCTGGGATCCTCTGCTCCTGGCGCCGGTGCGCATGGCGCTGGCGGCCTTGGCGCTGACCTTGGTGCTCGGCCTCGGCGGACGGCTGGCTGAGCTGCGCGCTCTGCCCTGGCGTCAAGCGCTGATCACCGGCGGCCTGGGGCTCGGCGGCTCGGGGCTTCTCATCGTCTGGGGGCAGTCGAAGTCCGATGCTCTGACCGCCTCGATCATTACCACCGCGCTGCCGTTGCTGGCCGCACTGATGAGCGCGGTGGCCGGGGATGAGCGACTGCGAGTTTCGCTGCTGGGCGGGGTCGGTCTGGCCATCACCGGGGGTCTGCTGGCCACTCTGGGGACGGCCCAGGCGGGCCCCGGATTTCGCGGCGGCGAGATCATGGTGCTGGCGGCGGTGACCTGCTTCGTCTGGTACTCGCGGCGGACCGTCACCCATTTCCCCGGCGTACGCGATCTGCCCAAGACAGCGGCGGCCTTGATCTGTGCCAGCGGAGTACTGCTCGTCTTCGCCATCGCCGGCCTCGCCAGCGGCGTGGCCGAGCCGCGCGTCGACCTCTCGCCGCGGTCGTTGCTCCTGCTCGCCTGGATGGACCCGATCGCCTTTGCCGGCGCGTCGTTCTTGTGGCTGAGAGCCTCACGCATGCTCGGCGTGACCGTCGCCGGCATCCATCAGAACGAGATCCCCTTCTTCGTCATGGCGCTATTGCTCGCTTTCGGCGGCTCTTTCGACTGGCTGCATGTGGCGGGCGCGGTCCTGGTGTTGGCCGGCGCCTGCTGGGCGCAATGGCGCCAACTGAAACCGCTCGCCCTCGGCGAGGGCTACAATCAGGCCGGCCCACAATGAACGGCGGCGCGAGCGTACCGCCACCTCGATTGTCGGCCTACGGCCTCGGCGTCGTGCTCTTGCTCTTGGCAGGTGTGGCACTCTCGTCCGGCGGCTATCTCATCCGCTCGATCGAAGCCGCGGACGGCTGGCAGATCCTCTTCTATCGCGGCCTCGCCTTCACGCTGACCAGCCTTGTCTTCACCGCCGTTCGTCATCGCGGGCACCTGCGCAAGTCCTATATGGATATCGGCCTGCCGGGCTTGATCGGCAGCGTCGCGCTCGGCCTCGGGTTCTGCGCCTATCTCTTTGCCGTGCTCATGACCACCGTCGCCAACGTCGTCTTCATCCTGAGCGCCGGTCCCTTCGCCGCGGCGTTGCTGGGCCGCATGGTGCTTGGCGAGCGGGTCCCCGCCATCACCTGGGCGGCGATGGTCCTGGCGCTGGGCGGTATCGGCCTGATGATGCTCGACGGGCTGGAGAGCGGCGGCTGGCTGGGCAACTTGGTGGCGCTTCTGGCGCCTGTCAGCTTTGCCATCATGGTGGTCGCGGTGCGCAAGCGCACCGACCGCGACATGACGCCGATGTTGCCCATCGCGGGGCTTATCGCCAGCTTCATAGCCTTGCCTATGGTGGGGAGTTTCGCGCTCAGCCCGCACGACCTGCTGCTGTCCTGCCTCTTGGGAGCAGCACAGATCGGCCTCGGCTTCATCCTGATAACACTGGGCGCGCGCTTCGTGCCCGCCGCCCAGGTACCGCTCTTGACCCTGACCGAGACGGTCCTGGCACCGATCTGGGTGTGGCTCGCCTTTGCCGAGGCGCCCGCGTCGCTGGCCCTGCTCGGCGGGCTGGTCGTGCTCGGCGCGGTCCTGGTCGAGGCCATCGCCGGCATCCGCCGCGAGCGGCGGGCTCAGGCGGCTCGAAGCTAACCGCGCATGCGCTTGGCTTCGGGGTCGAAGAGCGGCTCGCCGATGACCCGGGCCGGGCGCATCTCGCCCAGGATCTCGATCTCCACCTCCTGGCCCTCGTGTGCCATGTCACTCGGCAGGAAGCCGAGCGCGACGGACTTCTCAGAGTAATGGGCATAGCCGCCGGAGGTGACGAAGCCGATCACCTTGCCGTCCTTCCAGATCGGCTCGTCGGCCCAGACGTCGGCGTCGGCAGCTTCAACCACAAAGGTGCAGATCCGCTTGGCCGGGCCTTCCGCCTTTTCCTTGCACGCCGGAGCCTTGCCGATGAAGTCGGCCGGCTTGTTGTAGGAGACGAAGCGGTCGAGCCCTGTCTCGGCCGGTCCGTAGTCGGGCTTGAACTCGCGCAGCCAGGAGCCGAAGGACTTCTCCAACCTGAGGCTCATCATGGCGCGCATGCCGAAGGGTCTGAGGCCGAGATCGGCCCCGGCTTCCTCCAAGGCGGTCAAGAGCGCCACCTGCTGGGCGGTGGGCACGTATATTTCGTAGCCCAGATCGCCCGTATAGGTGACCCGTTGGACCAACGCCTCGCAAAGCCCGACCGGCATCGCAC
>JBFELD010000026.1:0-12133 GCA_041552375.1 Kiloniellaceae bacterium
CACGGAGATGGTGATGCCGGGTGACAACGTGTCGATGACGGTCGAGCTGATCGCGCCGATCGCCATGGACGAGGGCCTGCGTTTCGCCATCCGCGAGGGCGGTCGTACCGTCGGCGCCGGCGTCGTCGCCGGCATCGATAAATAAAACGCCGCGGAAAAGGAGAAGCTTCTTTCTCCTTTGCGGTCGAGACCATTCGGGATGCTGTTCCCGCCCGGGTCGGGCGGGCCATCCCGTGGGTCGGTGAAGGAGTGTAGCTCAACTGGCAGAGCACCGGTCTCCAAAACCGGGGGTTGGGGGTTCGAGTCCCTCCACTCCTGCCAGATCGAAGCCGAACGCTGATCGCCGGTCGCGGTCCGATTGATGGAGTTATGGACGGGCATATGGCCAAGTTCAATCCAGGTCAATACATCCAAGAAGTGCGCCAGGAGGTCTCGAAAGTGACCTGGCCGACGCGCAAGGAAACCACGATTACGACCGGCATGGTCTTTCTCATGGTGTTCCTTGCCGCGACGTTCTTTTTCGTGGTGGATCTGATCCTGGGTGGCGTGGTGCGCCTCGTTCTGGGGCTGGGAGGCTGAGCCATGGCCATACGCTGGTACGTGATTCACGTCTATTCCGGTTTCGAGAAGAAGGTCGCGGAGTCGATCCGCGAGCAGGCGCGCCAGAGCGGCATGGAGGATCTTTTCGATCAAGTTCTGGTACCGACGGAAGAAGTCGTGGAGCTGCGCCGCGGACAGAAGGTCAGCTCCGAGCGCAAATTCTTTCCCGGATATGTGCTGATCAAGATGGATCTGAATGACGAGACATGGCATCTGGTCAAGAATACGCCCAAGGTGACCGGCTTTCTCGGCAACCGGCGCCCGTCGCCGATTACTGAAAAAGAGGCCGAGCGCATCCTGCAGCAAGTGCAAGAGGGGGTCGAGCGGCCCAAGCCGTCGGTTATCTTCGAGGTCGGCGAGCAGGTGCGCGTCGCCGATGGTCCCTTCACGTCCTTCAACGGCATGGTCGAGGAGGTCGACGAGGAGCGCGCGCGCCTGAAAGTGGCGGTGTCGATCTTCGGGCGTTCGACACCGGTCGAGCTCGAATACTCGCAGGTGGAGAAACTCTAAGATCTTGATTTTAATACTGAAAGGCTGGGCGAGGCGCCGCCTCGTCGCCCGAGGAACCCCGCGGGAGGCCATCCGTCCGACAAGTCCATGGATGGGGCTGCGAACCGCGAAACCCGAACGAGCAAAAGGGTAGATTATGGCAAAGAAGATAAGCGGCTATATCAAGCTGGAGATCCCGGCGGGCCAAGCCAATCCGTCGCCGCCCGTGGGGCCGGCGCTGGGTCAGCGGGGGTTGAACATCATGGAGTTCTGCAAGGCCTTCAACGCGGCCACGCAGAACGCGACGCCGGGAACGCCGACGCCGGTCATCATCACGGCCTACTCGGATCGCTCCTTTTCCTTCATCACCAAGACGCCGCCGGCGAGCTACTTCCTCAAGAAGGCGGCCAAGACGCAGAAAGGCTCGGCGGTCCCGAACCGCGACAAGGTGGGGCAGGTGACGCTGGCCCAGGTGCGCGAGATCGCCGAGGCGAAGATGGTGGATCTGAATGCCAACGACCTGGACGCGGCCGTGAACATCATCAAAGGATCGGCGCGCTCCATGGGCATCGAGGTGGCGGAGTAACGATGATGGCGACAAAAGGAAAACGCTTGCGCGAAGCCAGCGAGGGTATCGACCGCAACCAGAGCTATTCGCTCGAGGAGGCAGTGCAGTTCATCAAGGCCGGCGCCCGCGCCAAGTTCGACGAAACCATCGAGATCGCCATGAACCTGGGCATCGACCCACGCCATGCCGACCAGAACGTGCGCGGCGTGGCGCAGTTGCCCAACGGCACCGGCAAGTCGGTAAAGGTCGCAGTCTTCGCCCGTGGCCCCAAGGCCGATGAAGCGAAGGCCGCCGGCGCGGACGTGGTCGGCGCCGAGGATCTGGCCGAGGCGGTGCAGTCGGGCAGCTTCGATTTCGACCGCGTGGTGGCCACGCCGGACATGATGGCCGTGGTCGGCAAGCTGGGCAAGATTCTCGGCCCCCGTGGCCTGATGCCGAACCCCAAGCTGGGGACGGTCACCATGGAGGTGGCCAAGGCGATCGAGGGTGCCAAGGGCGGCGAGGTGCAGTTTCGTGCCGAAAAGGCCGGCATCATCCATGCCGGGGTTGGCAAGGCGAGCTTCGAGGAGGTGAAGCTTGTCGAAAACATACAGGCATTCGTCGGCGCCATTCAGCGGGCTAGGCCGAGCGGGGCGAAAGGGACCTACATCAAGAAGATCTCGATCTCCTCGAGCATGGGCCCTGGCGTCAAGGTGGATATTGCCAGCCTGTCGGGCGCGGCCTGACGGTTGGCAAAAGGACTTTCGGCCAGGCTCCCGGGCCCGGCCGGAGGAATGGCGGTCGGGGTCTTTTTCGACCGCCGGGAAAGGGGCGCGAAGCCTCCTTTCCGACCTGTCCGAGATTGCAGGTGCGGCTCCACCTAAGTGCGGAGCGGCTTAAGCCCTCGAGGGCCTGCATGAGACGGGAGATCAAGTAAAGCCGGTTTCCCACCGGGAGGCCGGATCAGGCTTGAGCTTCCGGGACAGGCGAACCGGATCCCCGGTCGCCGATCGACCGGAGGTCCTCGTGCAACCGGTCGGGACGGATCGCATCTTTTGGCGAGACGGGCCGACCAAGCAAGAGAGCAGGTGAAACAAGTGCACCGATCTCAGAAGGAAGCCCTGGTTGCTTCCCTCAAGCAGACTTTCGGCGAGGTCAACCTCGTTGTCGTCACCCAGCAGTCTGGGATGACGGTCGGCGAGGCGTCCAACCTGCGCCGGCAGATGCGCGAGGAAGGCGCCAGCTACAAGGTGACCAAGAATCGGCTCACACGTCTTGCTCTTGAGGGCACGAAGTTCGAGGCGCTGACGCCAATGTTCACGGGACCGACGGCGATTGCCTATTCGGACGATCCCGTAGCGGCGGCGAAGGTCTGCGTCGAGTTCGCCAAGAAGAACGAGAAGCTGACCATCATCGGCGGGGCGATGGGCGTCCAGATGCTCGACAAGTCGGGTATCGAGGCGCTCGCCAAGCTGCCGTCGTTGGACGAACTGCGCGCCAAGTTGATCGGCGTCCTGCAGGCCCCGGCCACCAAGCTGGCCGGCGTCACGCAGGCACCCGCCGCACAGCTGGCCCGCGTGTTCAGCGCCTATGGCTCTCAAGACAAGGCCGCATAGGGCCGTAACGAGGATAGAAGTTCAAGCCGAGGAGAAATGACAAATGGCTGATTTGGATAAACTGGTCGAGGGGCTCTCCAAGCTCACCGTGATCGAGGCGGCGGAGCTAGCCAAGCGCCTCGAGGAAGAATGGGGCGTCTCCGCCGCGGCACCTGTGGCCGTGGCCGCCGTCGCCGCCGGTGGTGACGAGGCCGCCGCCGCCGAGGAACAGACCGAGTTCGAGGTTGTCTTGGCCGCGATCGGCGACAAGAAGATCAATGTGATCAAGGAGGTCCGCGCCATTACCGGCTTGGGCCTCAAGGAAGCCAAGGACTTGGTGGAATCGGCGCCCAAGGCCGTCAAGGATGGCGCCAGCAAGGATGAGGCCGAGGAGCTGAAGAAGAAGCTTGAGGACGCCGGTGCGACCGTCGAGCTCAAGTAGCCTTCAGTACGCCTTGGCGACGATCGATCGGACGGTGCGCGCCAACTCGGCGCGCGCCGTGCCGGTCGTTCGGACGATCAAAGGCCTTGGACCGGGTCCGAGTGGCCGGGTCCCGTTCCGCCGAGCTTTCGGCGGGACCCTATTCAGCCCGATGAGGGCACGGCGGCCAGGTGCGGTTTGGCACCGGGCCGAAACCGAGCGACCGGGAAGCCGCCTTGCGGCCTTCACGGATACGAGCGAGGACGATTGAACGATGGCGAATTCCTTCACCGGCCGTAGGCGTGTTCGTAAGTCATTCGGCAAGATCGCCGAGATTATCCAGATGCCGAACCTGATCGAGGTGCAAAAGACCTCCTACGATCATTTCCTGCAGCTGGGTATCCCGGAAGCCGAGCGGACCATGACCGGCCTTCAGGAGGTCTTCAATTCCGTCTTCCCGATCCGGGATTTCTCCGAACGTGCCGAGCTGCAGTTCGTGCGGTACGAGTTGGAGGAACCGAAGTACGACGTCGAGGAGTGCCAGCAGCGTGGCATGACCTATGCCGCGCCGCTGAAGGTGACCTTGCGGCTGGTGGTATGGGAAGTGGACGAAGACACCGGCGCCCGCTCGATCCGCGACATCAAGGAACAAGACGTCTACATGGGCGACATGCCGCTCATGACCAAGAACGGAACCTTCGTCATCAACGGCACAGAGCGCGTCATCGTCTCGCAGATGCACCGCAGCCCCGGGGTTTTCTTCGACCACGACCACGGCAAGACCCATTCTTCGGGCAAGTACCTTTTCGCCGCCCGGGTCATACCCTACCGCGGCTCTTGGCTGGATTTCGAGTTCGATGCGAAGGACTTGGTCTATGTCCGCATCGATCGGCGCCGCAAGCTGCCGGCGACGACCTTGTTGCTCGCCCTCGACAGCGCCGCCACAGAGGCACGGCGCGTCGAGCTGGCCGACAAGGGCGGGGCCCTTGACGCTGCCGATGCCGAGGGCATGTCGCGCGAGGAGATTCTCGACTTCTTCTATAACAACGTCACCTACACCAAGACCAAAACCGGCTGGAGCACGCCCTTCGATGGCGAGCGTCTGCGCGGTGTGAAGATCGTGCGCGACCTGGTCGACGCCAAGTCCGGAAAGGTGGTTGCCGAGGTCGGTACCCGCATCACGCCACGCTTGGCCAAGAAACTGGTCGAGGGCGGGCTGAAGAACCAGCTCGTCAGCGTCGAGGAGATGCTGGGGCAGTTCGTGGCCATCGACTACATCAACGAAGAGAGCGGCCTGGTCGTCTGCGAGGCGGGCGAAGAGATCACCGAGGAGCTGCTGGCCGATCTCGATGAGAACAGCATCTCCAAGCTCGATACCTTGGCGATCGACCATATCAACGTCGGCCCCTACATGCGTAACACCTTGCTGAGCGACAAGAACCGCACCCGCGAGGAGGCGCTGATCGATATCTACCGGGTCATGCGGCCGGGTGAGCCGCCGACCCTGGACACGGCCGAGGCCATGTTCAAGGGGCTCTTCTTCGATTCCGAGCGCTACGACCTCTCGGCGGTCGGGCGGGTCAAGATGAACGCTCGCCTCGAGTTCGAGACCGACGATCAATTGTGCACCCTGCGCAAAGCCGACGTCCTCGAGATCTTGAAGATCCTGGTCGACCTCAAGGACGGCCGCGGTGAGATCGACGACATCGACCACCTCGGCAACCGGCGGGTGCGCTCGGTCGGCGAGCTGATGGAAAACCAGTATCGCGTCGGATTGCTGCGCATGGAGCGCGCGATCAAGGAGCGTATGAGCTCGGTCGAGATCGATTCGGTGATGCCGCACGATCTGATCAACGCCAAGCCGGCGGCGGCGGCGGTGCGCGAGTTCTTCGGCTCCTCCCAGCTCTCGCAGTTCATGGATCAGACCAACCCGCTCTCGGAGATCACCCACAAGCGGCGTCTTTCGGCCTTGGGGCCGGGCGGCTTGACGCGCGAGCGCGCGGGCTTCGAGGTGCGCGACGTGCACCCCACTCATTACGGGCGGATCTGTCCCATCGAGACCCCAGAGGGACCGAACATCGGTCTCATCAACTCGCTTGCCACCTTTGCCCGGGTCAACAAATACGGCTTCATCGAAAGCCCCTATCGCCGGGTGGAGAAGACCAAGATCATGGACGAGGTGGTCTATCTCTCGGCCAGGGAAGAGGGGCGCTACATGATCGCCCAGGCCAACGCGCCGGTGGACCGCAACGGCAAGTTCGTCGAGGATCTGGTCTCCTCGCGCAAGGGCGGCGAGTACCTTATGGCGCGGCCGATCGACATCGATTTCATCGACGTGTCGCCCAAACAGTTGGTCTCGGTGGCCGCGGCACTGATCCCGTTCCTCGAGAATGACGACGCCAACCGCGCCCTCATGGGCTCCAACATGCAGCGTCAGGCGGTGCCCCTGTTGCAGGCCGAGGCGCCTTTGGTCGGCACCGGCATGGAAGAGACCGTGGCGCGCGACAGTGGTGTCGCCATCGTGGCGCGCCGTCCGGGCGTGGTCGATCAGGTGGACGCGACCCGTGTGGTCGTGCGAGTGACCGAGGATCTGGGCGCCGGCGAGCAGGCGGTCGACATCTATAACCTCTTGAAGTTCCAGCGTTCGAACCAGAACACCTGCATCAACCAGCGTCCCTTGGTGAAGGTCGGCGACGAGGTCATGCAGGGTGACATCATCGCCGACGGCCCCTCGACCCACCTCGGCGAGTTGGCGCTCGGCCGCAACGTCCTGGTCGCCTTCATGCCCTGGCAGGGCTACAATTTCGAGGACTCGATCCTGATCTCCGAACGTATCGTGCGCGACGACGTCTTCACCTCGATCCATATCGAGGAGTTCGAGGTCATGGCGCGCGACACCAAGCTGGGTCAGGAGGAGATCACCCGCGACATTCCCAATGTCGGTGAGGATGCGCTGCGCAACCTTGACGAGGCCGGCATGGTCTACATCGGTGCCGAGGTCGGGCCCGGCGATATCCTGGTCGGCAAGGTGACACCCAAGGGTGAGTCGCCGATGACCCCGGAGGAAAAGCTGCTGCGGGCGATCTTCGGCGAGAAGGCATCCGACGTGCGCGACACCTCGCTTCGGGTGCCGCCGGGTGTGACCGGCATGGTGGTGGACGTGCGCGTCTTCTCCCGTCGCGGGGTCGACAAGGACGAGCGCGCGCTGGCCATCGAGCGGGCCGAGATCGAGCGTCTTGCCAAGGACCGCGACGACGAGCGCACGATCCTCGAGCGAAGCTTCTATGGCCGCTTGAAGGATCTGCTGGTCAATCAGACCGCGGTCGCGGGCCCCAAGGGCATGAAAACTGATATCCGCGTGACGGAAAAGGTGCTCTCGGACTTCACGCCCGGACAATGGCGCCAGATCGGGGTCAAGAACGACAAGCGCCAGGCCGACATCGAAGCCTTGAACAAGCAGTACGACGAGGCCATCGGCGAGCTCAACAAGCGCTTCGAGGACAAGGTCGACAAGCTGCAGCGCGGCGACGAACTGCCGCCCGGCGTGATGAAGATGGCGAAGGTCTTCGTCGCCGTGAAGCGCAAGTTGCAGCCGGGCGACAAGATGGCGGGCCGGCACGGCAACAAGGGCGTTATCTCCAAGATCGTGCCGATGGAGGATATGCCCTATCTCGACAACGGCACGCCGGTCGACATCGTGCTCAATCCGCTGGGCGTGCCCAGCCGCATGAATGTCGGGCAGATCCTGGAGACCCATTTGGGGTGGGCCTGCAACGGATTGGGCCGGCAGATCGCCGAGGTGCTCGATGCCGTGCACCGCGGCGCCAAGGTCGACGGCCTCAGGAAGAAGCTGAAGGAGGTCTATGGCGCCGATATCTTCAAGAGCGACATCTCCGGTTTCGAGGACGACGAACTGGTCGAACTCGCCGGAAACCTGCGCCAGGGCATTCCCATCGCCACACCTGTGTTCGACGGCGCGCGCGAGGACGATATCACGGAGATGTTGACGCAGGCCGGGCTCGACGTTTCGGGTCAAGTCAGGCTGATCGACGGGCGCACCGGCGAGATCTTCGAACGGCCCGTGACCGTGGGCTACATCTACATGCTGAAGCTTCACCACCTGGTCGACGACAAGATCCACGCCCGCTCGATCGGTCCCTACAGTCTGGTTACCCAGCAGCCGCTGGGCGGCAAGGCGCAGTTCGGCGGTCAGCGCTTCGGCGAGATGGAGGTTTGGGCGCTGGAGGCCTATGGCGCCGCCTACACGTTGCAGGAAATGTTGACGGTGAAGTCCGATGACGTGTCGGGCCGCACCAAGGTCTACGAAGCCATCGTCAAGGGCGACGACAACTTCGAGGCCGGCATACCTGAGTCCTTCAACGTGCTGGTCAAGGAGCTGCGCTCGCTGGGCCTCAATGTGGATTTGAAGCAGACGGAGTAATCGCCCGCGCGCCCGCCGCGGCGGGCGGCGCGAGCACCGGCGGGTCCATGGGACACCGTATGAGACAACATATCGGGAGACACCGATGTCAGAGTTGATGAACATCTTCGGCCAGCCGACGGGGCCGCAGAGCTTCGATCAGATCCGAATCTCGATCGCCAGTCCGGAGCGGATCCGGTCTTGGTCCTATGGCGAGATCAAGAAGCCGGAGACCATCAACTACCGAACCTTCAAGCCGGAGCGCGACGGTCTTTTCTGCGCGCGCATCTTCGGCCCGATCAAGGATTACGAGTGCCTGTGCGGCAAGTACAAGCGAATGAAGTACCGCGGCATCATCTGCGAGAAGTGCGGCGTCGAGGTCACGCTCTCCAAGGTACGCCGGGAGCGCATGGGCCATATCGAGCTAGCGAGCCCGGTCGCGCACATCTGGTTCATGAAGTCGTTGCCGAGCCGTGTGGGCCTGCTCTTGGACATGACCTTGAAGGATCTCGAGCGGGTGCTCTATTTCGAGAGTTTCGTTGTCGTGGAGCCGGGCTTGACCTCGCTGAAGCATCGCCAACTGCTCAGTGAGGAGGAGTACTTCGATCTGCAGGACGAGTTCGGCGAAGGCGAGTTCGAGGCCAAGATCGGCGCCGAGGCGCTGAAGCAGATGTTGGAAGGCCTGGACATGGAGGAAGAGCGCCAGGAGCTTCGCATCGAACTCAAGGAGACCGGCTCGGAGGCCAAGCGCAAGAAACTGGTCAAGCGGTTGAAGCTGGTCGAGGCCTTCATCGAATCGGGCGCGCGTCCGGAATGGATGATCCTCGACGTGGTGCCGGTCATCCCGCCCGAGTTGCGCCCTCTCGTGCCGCTTGACGGCGGGCGCTTCGCCACGTCCGACCTGAACGACCTTTATCGCCGCGTGATCAATCGGAACAACCGGTTGAAGCGCCTGATCGAGCTGCGCGCGCCGGATATCATCGTGCGCAACGAAAAGCGCATGCTGCAGGAATCTGTGGACGCGCTCTTCGACAACGGGCGGCGTGGCCGGGTGATCACCGGCGCCAACAAGCGCCCCTTGAAGTCGCTGTCGGACATGCTCAAGGGCAAGCAGGGCCGTTTCCGTCAGAACCTGTTCGGCAAGCGGGTCGACTATTCCGGCCGCTCGGTCATCGTCGTCGGGCCGGAGCTTAAGCTGCACCAGTGCGGCTTGCCGAAGAAGATGGCGCTGGAGCTGTTCAAGCCCTTCATCTATTCCAAGCTCGAGCTCTACGGCATGGCCTCGACCATCAAGGCGGCCAAGCGAATGGTGGAAAAGGAGCGCCCGGAAGTCTGGGATATTCTCGAGGAGGTCATCCGCGAGCACCCGGTCCTGCTGAACCGCGCGCCGACCCTTCACCGCCTCGGCATTCAGGCTTTCGAGCCGGTGCTGATCGAGGGCAAGGCGATCCAGCTTCATCCGCTGGTCTGCGCCGCCTTCAACGCCGACTTCGACGGCGACCAGATGGCGGTGCACGTGCCGCTGTCGCTCGAGGCGCAGCTCGAGGCCCGGGTCTTGATGATGTCGACCAACAACATCCTCTCCCCGGCCAACGGCAAGCCGATCATCGTGCCCTCTCAGGACATCGTTCTCGGCATCTACTACCTGACCACCGCGGCCGATGGCGAGCCGGGCGAAGGCATGGCCTTCCTCGACATCGGCGAGATCGAGCACGCCCTGGCCGAGGGCGCGGTCAGCCTGCACGCGAAGGTCAAGGCCCGCTACCACACCGTGGATGGCGAGGGTCAGCCGGTGACGAAGCTGGTCGAGACGACGCCGGGACGCATGATCCTCTCGTCGATCCTGCCGCGTCACCCGAACGTCCCCTTCGACCTGCTGAACCGCTTGCTGACGAAGAAGGAGATCTCCGAGGTCATTGATATCGTTTATCGCCACTGCGGCCAGAAGGAGACGGTCATCTTCTGCGACCGCATCATGGCGCTCGGTTTCGGCTATGCCTGCAGGGCCGGTATCTCCTTCGGCAAGGACGACCTGATGATCCCCGACGCCAAGACCCCGCTGGTCGAAGAGGCTCAGGGCATGGTCAAGGAGTTCGAGCAGCAGTATCTCGACGGCCTCATCACTCAGGGCGAGAAGTACAACAAGGTCGTGGACGTGTGGTCGCACTGCACGGACCGGGTCGCCGAGGAGATGATGCAGGTGATCTCCGAGGGCGCGGGGCGCGAGGTGAACTCGGTCTACATGATGGCCCACTCCGGTGCGCGTGGCTCCGCCGCGCAGATCAAGCAGCTCGCCGGCATGCGTGGCCTTATGGCCAAGCCCTCGGGCGAGATCATCGAAACGCCGATCATCTCCAACTTCAAGGAAGGCCTGACGGTGCTGGAGTACTTCAACTCCACCCACGGTGCGCGTAAGGGCCTCGCCGACACCGCGCTGAAGACCGCCAACTCGGGCTATCTCACCCGGCGGTTGGTCGATGTTGCGCAGGACGCCATCATCATCGAGGACGATTGCGGCACCGTCAGGGGTATGACGGTGCGCGCGGTCATCGAGGGTGGCGAGGTCATCGCGCCCTTGAGCGAGCGCGTTCTTGGGCGTACCGCCCTGGAGGATGTGCTTGATCCGCTCTCGGGTGAGCTGATCGTTGCCGCCGGCGACCTTATCGAGGAAGGCACGGTCGAGCAGATCGACCGCGCTGGCATCGATGCGGTCCTGATCCGCTCGACCTTGATGTGCGAATCCAAGGGCGGCGTTTGCGGTTCCTGCTACGGCCGCGACCTGGCGCGTGGAACCCCGGTCAACGTCGGAGAGGCGGTTGGCGTCATCGCCGCGCAATCGATCGGCGAGCCGGGCACGCAGCTCACCATGCGGACCTTCCACATCGGCGGCGCGGCCCAGCGGGGCGCCGAGCAAAGCTCGGTCGAGGCTTCCTGTGACGCTACGGTGACGATCAAGAACCGCAACGTGGTGATGAACTCCGAAGGCGTGCCGATCGTCATGGGCCGCAACTTGGAGGTCGTGCTGAAGGATGAGCAGGGTCGTGAGCGGGCCTCGCACCGCGTGCCCTATGGTGCTCGTTTGCTCATCGACGAGGGCGGGGAGGCCACTCAGGGTCAGCGTTTGGCCGAGTGGGACCCCTACACGATCCCGATCATCACCGAAAAGGAGGGCGTCGCCAACTACGTCGACCTGGTGGATGGTGTCTCCATGCGCGAAGTGGTCGATGACACCACCGGCATCTCCAATCGCGTGGTGATCGATTGGAAGCAACAGCAGCGCGGTAGCGACCTGAAGCCGCGGGTCACGTTGCGCGACGCTAAGAACAGGGTGGTGCAACTGGCCAATGGCCTGGAGGCGCGCTACTTCATGTCGGTCGATGCCATCTTGTCGGTCGAGAACGGCGATCAAGTTCGCGCCGGTGACGTTCTGGCGCGCATTCCGCGGGAAACCTCGAAGACCCGCGACATCACCGGCGGTCTGCCCCGCGTTGCCGAACTGTTCGAGGCGCGTAAGCCCAAGGACTATGCGATCATCAGCGAGATCGCCGGCCGCGTCGAATTCGGTCGCGACTATAAGACCAAGCGGCGCATCGTCGTGGTGCCGGAGGACGATGCGGCCAACCAGCGTGAATACCTCATTCCCAAGGGCAAGCACATCGCCGTGCAGGAGGGTGACTACGTCGAGGTCGGCGACATGCTGCTCGACGGCAATCCGGTGCCCCACGACATTCTCGAGGTCCTGGGTATCGAGGCCCTGGCCGACTACCTGGTGCACGAGATCCAGAGCGTCTACCGCCTGCAGGGTGTGAAGATCAACGACAAGCACATCGAGGTGATCGTTCGTCAGATGCTGCAGAAGGTGGAAATCCTTGATCCGGAGGAGACCACATTCCTGACCGGTGAGCAGGCGGACCGCGAGGAGTTCGAGGAGGTCAATGACAAGACCATCGCCGAAAGCGGTAAGCCGGCGGTCGCCAAACCGGTGCTGCAGGGCATCACCAAGGCCAGCCTGCAAACGCGCTCGTTCATCTCCGCGGCTTCCTTCCAGGAAACGACGCGAG
>JBFELD010000027.1:0-11995 GCA_041552375.1 Kiloniellaceae bacterium
GTACGATGAAGCTCAGCTTGCGCACCGAAAAGGGCCCGGCGCCGACGTCCAGGTGCCAGTCGTAGTGACCGTTCGAGCTGTACTCGGCGATCTGAAGGGGCTCGGTGAAGCCGGAAAGCTCCATCTGGTAGCAACGTTTGTTGACCCGCTGCACCAGCTCGAAGGTCTTGCTGAAAATCCAGGTATTGGCCTCGTCCGGCCGAATCCAGGAGACATCGCTCGACCGATAATCCGCGCCGCTTTGCTCGGCGAACTGCAGGCCGCCGGGCGCGCGTTCGCCCGACAGCGAGGTGATATTTTGGCATTCGTCGGCGGTAAATACGCCCTGCGCGGTGGCCGAGGGGGACCAGTTCGGGAGTTGGGGAAGATTGGTGGGATGGGTCATGGATGTCGCCCCCCCTTGGCGCGGCGTGCCTCGATGCTGTCCCAGATCCGGGCTTCCAGCGAGACCCCGTCGAAGCGGTTGATCTCTTGCAGGCCGGTGGGCGAGGTCACGTTGATCTCGGTCATGAAGCCGCCGATCACGTCGATGCCGACGAAGACGAGGCCCTTCTCGCGCAGGGTCGGGCCGATGGCCTCGCAGATCTCGCGATCGCGTTTGTCGAGGACGGCCTTCTCGGGCCGCCCGCCCACGTGCATGTTCGAGCGTGCCTCGCCCGGCGGCGGCACGCGGTTGATAACGCCGACCGCCTCGCCCTCGATCAGGATGATGCGCTTATCGCCCTCGCGTACGCTGGGCAGATAGCGCTGGACGATGATCGGCTCGCGATAGAGATCGGTGAAAAGCTCCAAGAGCGCGTTCAGGTTCTCGTCCCCGGGTGGGATATGAAACACCCCGGCGCCGCCGTTGCCGAACAGCGGCTTGATGATGAGGTCTTTCTGCTCTTCCCGGAAGGCCCTGACCTCCTCCCGGTCGGAAGTGATGAGCGTCGGCGGCATGAGGTCGGGGTAGTGGGTGACGAAGAGCTTCTCGGGCGCGTTCCTGACCGACACCGGGTCGTTCACGACCAATGTCGTCGGATGGATCTGTTCGAGCAGATGGGTGGCGGTAATGTAGGCCATGTCGAAGGGCGGGTCCTGGCGCATGAGCACCACGTCCATCTCGTTCAGCGCCACCGGCCGCGGCTCGCCCAGGGTCCAATGTCTTCCCTGTTCGCGCCTCAGGTCGAGCGGCCGCATCCGGGCATAGACGCTGCCGTCTTTGAATGAGAGGTCCTGAGGCAGGTAGTGGAACAGCGCGTAGCCGCGCGCGAGCGCCTCCACCCCCAGAACGAAAGTGCTGTCGGCCTCGATATCGATGGTCTCGACGGGGTCCATTTGTATGGCGACGGCAAGGCTCATGACGGCTCCTCGGGCAAGGGAGTGTGGGCGCGGCTAATTCAAGCGGGCGCGGATCTTCTGAATGAACCCGGCCGCTTCGTGCCGAAGTGGCTCGACGTCCGCCAAGTCGAGGACCTGCTCGAAGGCGAGCAACGCGGCGCGCAGGTTCTCGAGATGACCATGCAACATACCGGCCTCGCGCCAGAGAGCGGCATCGCGTGGCGCCAGCATGAGCATGGAGTCCAGGATTTCCAGCGCCTCTTGCGGGCGCTGCTGCTCGACCAGGCGCAGCTTGATGTTATTCTGCAAGCGCAAGAGGATGTCGCGATTCCCGACCGGCGCGGTGTGATGGGGTCGCAGCTCCGCCTCCTCGCCCAGCGATGTTTTAAGAAGCTCCCGCAGTGCCGGGGTTCCCGGAACGGTCCTGCCATGGAAGGGGTCGAGGATCGCGCGTTCGCCGTCCAGCTCCAGGCGCAGCAAGAAGTGGCCGGGAAAATTCAGACCCTCGATCGCCCAGCCCTGGGCGCGGGCGGTGTGAAGGTAGAGAATGGCCAGCGCCACGGGCAAGCCTTTGCGGCGGTCGATGACCCGCATCAGGTTGGCGTTCTGGAGATCGTCGTAAGTCAACTCGTCGCCCTCGTAGCCATGGCGGCCGCGCAGCGTCTCGTTGAGGGTCCCGATGCGCCGGTCGAGCGCCGCGTCGCCGGCTTCTTCGGCGGCGGCGTCGCGGGCGAGTTCCTCGAGATGGTGGCGGTAGCGCGCCAGGCTAACGCGTGGGCGGTCCAAGGCCGCCAGAAGCAGTGCGGCGTCGGCCAGGTCGATGGCCGCATCCTCGAGGCCGCCGTAGCGCCTCAGTTGGGCCTCCAACTCCTGTCGTCCGCTCGCCGGCGACCAGCCCATCGCGCGGCTCGACATTAGGGGCCCGCCGCCACGGGTTTCGGTTTGGGCTCGAGAACGCGGACGTGGCTGATGACCCGGCGGACGTAGGCGACCCCCTTGGCATGACCGACGACGCGCTCAAGCTCCTCCGGCGAGCGGGCGATGCCCATGAGATAGACCACCTGATCGACCGTCTCGATCGAATAGTCGATGGAACTGACGTCCCGGTCGAAGAGCAGCTTGGTCTCGATCTGGGTGGAGATCCAAGCATCCCGGGCGTAGTTCTCTACCGAATCCTCGTCGCCCACGTGGATCTCGTTGATGACCTCGCGCACGCCGTCGACCTGCCACACCGTCTTGACCGCTTCCAGGCGGTCCTCGAGGGTCGCCACCGACCCCGTCAGAAGGACCCGCCCCTCCTCGACCTCCGTATTCACGTCCCAGAAAATCTCCTCGTCCCGCTCCAGCAGCTTCTTGCCGATGGCGAGCTCGATCTGCGTATCATCCATTGAGGTTTCCAGGCCCTTTTCTCTTTGCGCCGCGGTAGCGGTCGCAGCTCCGGCGCCGATGGCCACACCCAGTGGCGAGCAAGCGGCGAGTGGAAACGAGCAAAGGGTGGCGAGCGAGATTGCCAAAACCGTAGCCTTCTTCAGCCAGCACGGAAGGACAATGCACGCACGAGACATCAACGCTTCACTCCTGTGGTGGCGGCCCGCCGGCGGCATCTTCAGACCGACTGAGGACGCCAAGCGTCGATAAGATGACGCGGCAGTCGCCCGGGTGCAACGAGGATGGCGTCGAAGCATAAATTCATAGTCGCATAGCGGGGATGGCGTTGCAGGAAAAATTCCGCCGCCCGGAAGATGCGCCCGCGTTGATGCGGTGTGATGGCTTGGCGGGCTTCGGCCAAACGCGCCCGGGCCTTCACTTCGATCAGGCTCACGCGCTTGCCACGCCGGGCGATGATGTCGATCTCGCCGAGCGGTGTCTTGAAGCGCCGGGCGATGATCCGGTACCCCTTGAGCCGCAGCCACAGGGCCGCCAGGTCTTCCGCGCGACGGCCTCGCCTCTCCGCGCGACGACGGCGGGACCGAGCAGGGTCAGCCGTCATGATCGTCCTCCTCCACCGCTCGGAGCGCCCCGAAGCGCGAGGGCCCGGCGATAGAGCTGGCGCCGCGGCAGGCCGGTTTGCGCGGCGATCTCGGCTGCGGCATCCCGGGTCCCCGCACGGGTCAGCGCCGCGCGCAGCAAGGCGTCGACTTCCGCCTCGTCAAGCGCCGCCGGCGCGGCTTGCGCCGGTCCGACGACGACAACCACCTCCCCCTTGGGCGCGCCTTGTGAGTGGTAGTGATCACTTAGCTCGCTCAACATGCCGCGGCGCACCTCCTCGAAGCGCTTGGTCAGCTCGCGCGCCACCGCCGCGGGTCGGTCGCCGAGCTCGCGACGCATGTCGGCGAGGCTGGACGCAAGCCGCCGTGGCGATTCGAAAAAGACCAAGCTTGCCCGCAGGTCCCGCCAGTCGGCGAGTGCGGCCCGGCGGGCGCTCTGCTTGGTCGGCAGGAACCCGGCGAAAAGGAAGCGGTCGCTGGGCAGACCCGAGAGCACGAGGGCGGTCAAGCCTGCCGAAGGCCCGGGCAGTGCGCCCACCGGCAGGCCGGCGTCGAGCGCCGCGCGGACGAGCTTGAAGCCGGGGTCGGCGATCAGCGGCGTTCCGGCATCGGTGACCAATGCCACGCTCTTGCCTTCTTTTAGTTGCTCGATGAGACGCGGGCGCATGCGTGCGGCGTTGTGATCGTGATAGGCGACCATCGCCGTGGTTATGCCGTGGGCACTCAAAAGCTTGCGCGTCACCCGTGTGTCTTCGCAGGCGATCAGGTCGACGCCTGCCAGTGTCTGTCGGGCGCGCGGCGTCAGATCGGCCAGGTTGCCGATAGGCGTGGCGACGATATGCAGGCCCGCGGCAGGTTTACGAAGCGCCGGGAGGTCGCTACCCTCGCACGCAGCTCCGTCGTCCCCTTCGGCGGCGAGACCCTTGGAAGATGAGGTATCGGAACGTGAGCGACGGTTCATATGGATTTGGTCCCATCGGCTTACCGGTACGCCGGCCCCGCGCGGGCTTGGTCTTGGTGCTCGCCGCGGTAACCGGATTATTGATCACAGGCTGTGCCGCGAACAAGGCGGACGATGCACAATCGGGGCAAGCGGCCGTGCCGGAGACGAGTACCCCGGTCGCCCCGCAGGGCGATACCCTGGCGGAAAGCGCGCGCGGTGGCGGAGGGGCGGGCGACGAGACGGTGATGCCGGGCGTGCCGCTCGACGGTACGATCAAAATCGGGTTTTTGGCGCCGATGAGTGGACCCCACCGCGCGGCGGGGATCGCTTTACTCCAGGCCGCGCAGCTCGCTCTTTTCGACCTCGCCGACGACCGCTTGGTCCTTTTGATCGGCGATACCGGCGGGACGCCTCAAGGTGCGCGTGCCGCGGCCCGCGATCTCATGGATCAGGGGGCACGCCTTCTGCTCGGTCCGCTCTTCGCCGAATCGGTAAGTCAGGTGGGCGAAGAGACACGATTTTACGACGTCAAGGTCATCGGCTTTTCGAACGACATGTCGGTGGCCGCGCCGCGGCGCTATGTCATGGGCCTGGCGCCCGAAGCGCAGATCACGCGTGTCGCCGGCTACGCCAGCCAGAACGAGCTGATGCGCATTGCCACCTTGGTCCCGGACAACGATTTTGGCCGGCGCGTGGTCGGCGCCTTGCAGGAGGCCCGTCTGCAATATGCCATCGAGATCGCCGCCGTGGGGTTCTACGATCCGCAGGCCGAGGACCTGACGCCCGAAGTCAAGCGCCTGGCCGACTACGATCGGCGTCATAAGGAGCTGGTCGAGGAACGCCAGCGGCTGGAGGAGGAAGGTGGCGAAGCGGCCGAGGCAATGCTGGAGCGGCTGGAAAATCTCGACACCTTGAACCCGCCGGAATTCGATGCGCTCTTGCTGCCGGCCGGTGGGCGTGCGCTGCAAACCCTGGCCTCGCTTTTTGCCTTTTACGACGTCGACCCGGTCGACGTGCGCTATCTCGGGACGGCGCAATGGGACGACCCGTCGCTGCTTGGTGAACCGACTTTGCAAGGAGGGTGGTTCCCGGCGCCGCCGCCGCAGCTTTGGACGACTTTTCGCGAGCGGTACCAAAATGCTTACGGCAGTGAGCCGCCGCGCATCGCCAGCCTCGGCTATGACGCGACGGCGCTGGCATCCGTTCTGGCGCGGCAGGACGAAGAGGGGACGCTCGGCGGGATCTTCGGGGAGGACCAGTTCACCAATCCAAGCGGCTTCGCCGGCATCGACGGTATCTTCCGGTTCCGGCCCGATGGGCGCATCGAGAGGGTTTTCTCGGTCTTGGAGATTGGCCGCGACGGCTTTACGGAGACCGATCCGGCCCCCCGGTCTTTCGAGGAAGCCTACTTCTAAGGACGCCACGAGAGGCTTGCCCGGCCCCGATGGTTGGGCAAAACGACCGCTTAACCGAAGAGATAGGCGAGCAGCCCGTCCAACCGCGAGAGCCCGGCCTCGGTGACCGTCAAGCGCGTCTCGTCGAGGACGATCAGCCCGTTGTTTCGGAGTTGGTCCAATCTTTCCCGGGGCAGGAGCACCTCGGGCTCGGCGTCGAAAATTCGGAGAAAGGTCGCGCGCGGAATGCCGCCTTTGAGCCGCAACCCCATCATGACCACCTCCTGCAGCCAGGCGCGATCACTCAAGGCGCCTTCCTCGCGCGTCGCGTGGCCGTCGCGCTCCGCCTGCTCCAGCCAGGCTTCCGGTGCGCGGTGTTGCCGCAAGGCCAGACGTTTGCCGCCGAGAGTGAGGCGTCCGTGCGCGCCGGGCCCGACACCGAGGTAATCACCGGAACGCCAGTAGACGAGGTTATGTCGGCACTCAGCGCCGGGGCGCGCGTGGTTGGAGACCTCGTAGGCAGGCAAACCCGCTTGGGCCAGCCGCGCGCGGGTGTCTTCGAACAGGCTCGCCGCGGCGTCCTCCGGTAATTCGTTCAGCTCGCCACGCCGGCGCAGCGCATGGAAAGTCGTGCCGGGCTCGATGGTGAGCTGATAAAGCGAGATATGGTCCGGGCTTTCTTTCAAGGCTCGCGAGAGTTCGCCCCGCCAGGCAGCGCGATCTTGTCCCGGACGGGCATAAATCAGGTCGATCGACAGTCGCTCGAAGGCCTTGCGCGCCGCGGCGATGGCCCGCAGAGCCTCGGCGGCGTCGTGCCGGCGACCGAGGAACGTCAAGGCGTTGTCGTCAAGGGACTGAACGCCCAGCGACAGTCGGGTCACGCCGGCCGCCGCATAGGCCGCGAAACGCCCGGCATCACTAGAGGAGGGATTGGCTTCCAGCGTGACCTCGAGCTCCGGTGCCGCCGACCAATGATCCCTCGCCCGCTTCAGCACGGCGGCAACCGTCCCTGGGTCCATCAGCGACGGGGTGCCGCCGCCGAAAAAAACCGAGGTCAGCCGGCGATTCGGCACGCGCGCGGCGAAATGGTCGATCTCGCGCAGGAATGCGCGCCGCCAGCGTCCTTGATCCAGGTTCTCGCGGACATGGCTATTGAAATCGCAGTAAGGGCACTTCGATAGGCAGAACGGCCAATGCAAGTAGAGCGCCAACCGGTCCCGGTCCCGGACGATGGACGGGTTGGCGGCCTGTGGCGCGGACGTCATGACGCCGACCGGAGAGAGGCCGCGAGCGTATGGAAGGCGCGCGCCCGGTGGCTGATCGCGTCTTTTTCCTCGGGCGCCATTTCGCCGAAGGTTCGCGTATGGCCCTCGGGCTGAAAGATGGGATCGTAACCGAACCCGTGATCTCCCCGCGGCGGCCAGACGAGGGTTCCCTCGCAGCGCCCTTCGAAGCAGCGTTCTTCGCCACCGGGCCAGGCAAGACAAAGGCAGCAGATGAAAGCCGCGCTGCGGTCCGTTGCATCGCCGAGCGCGTCGTGGATGCGTTCCATGGCCAGAGAAAAATCGCGCCCCGGTCCGGCCCAGCGTGCGGAGAGAATGCCCGGCGCCCCGTCGAGGGCGGCGACACTGAGCCCGCTGTCGTCGGCCAGGGCGACGAGACCGCTGCGCTCGGCGGCGGCCCGCGCCTTGATCGACGCGTTCTCGGCAAAGGTCCGGCCCGTCTCCTCGGGCTCGGGCAGACCGAGCTCGGCGGCGGACTTGATCGCGATACCATAGGGGGCGAGCAGCACCGCGATCTCGCGGGCCTTGCCGGCGTTATGACTGGCGATGACGAGCTGTGTGATAGGGGGCCGGATCATGGCCTCGGCACCGTCGCTCAGCGCGAGGCCAGCGCGCCCTGTTGTAGGCGCAAGAGCTCCGCGATGCCTCGCTCGGCGAGCGTTAGCATGTCTTCGAACTGTGCGTGCGTGAAGGGCTCGCTCTCGGCGGTGCCTTGGATTTCCACGATCTTGCCGGCGGCGGTCATGACGAAGTTGGCATCCGCATCGGCCTCGGAATCCTCGTCGTAATCGAGATCGAGAACGGCTTTACCCTGGTAAAGCCCACATGACACGGCGGCGACCTGGTCGATCAGGGGCAATTCCTCGATCACGCCGATATCGCACATGTGCCGAAAGGCGGAATGCAGTGCCACGTAGCTGCCGGTCACCGCGGCCGTACGCGTGCCGCCATCGGCCTGCAGGACGTCACAGTCGATCCGTATCTGCCGCTCGCCGAAGCCGGTGAGATCGGTGACCGCCCTGAGGGCGCGGCCGATCAGGCGCTGGATCTCGAGCGTACGCCCTGACTGCTTTCCCCGCGCCGCCTCACGGTTGCCGCGGGTGTGGGTGGCGCGCGGCAGCATACCGTACTCGGCGGTCACCCAACCGCGACCGGAATTACGCAGAAAGGGCGGCACCTGCGTTTCCACCGAAGCCGTGCAAAGGACGTGGGTATGGCCGAAGCGGGCCAGGCAGGATCCTTCCGCATAGCGGCTGAAATCGACCTCGAGCACGACATCGCGCAGTTCATCGAAGGTACGTCCGGACGGTCTCATGGGACAGTATTCTCGCTGGAGTTCGCACTAAGGCGGTGAGGGCGCAAGCTATCCGATGGTGTCGTCCGCGTCCAGGTGCAAGAACCTGCTGTGTCGAAAGACAGCGCGGTTTCGTTGACGCTCCCGCCTGACACACCTAAGTTTCCGATATCATGGCAAATTTCGAACCCGACTTGACCAAGCATCCCTCGGTCCGCGATCTCAACGATCGCTCGCGCGAGATCTTTCGTGCCATCGTCGACGCTTACGTGGAGACCGGCGCACCGGTCGGCTCGCGCACCCTGTCGCGCAAGCTGGGCATGAGCCTGTCGCCGGCGACGGTGCGCAACGTCATGGCGGACTTGGAGGATCTGGGTCTGCTCTACGCGCCGCATACCTCGGCTGGCCGCCTGCCGACGCAGATCGGGTTGAGGCTGTTCGTCGATGGGCTTCTCGAGCGGGGTAATCTGACCACCGACGAGCGTGCACAGATCGAAAGCCAATGTGCCGGAGCGGGGCTTTCCATGGCCGAGGTGCTCGAGGAGGCGACGGGGCTTATCTCGGGGCTCTCGAAGTGCGTCGGCCTTGTCGTTGCCCCGAAGGTTGGCGAGCCGCTGAAGCATATCGAGTTCGTCTCTCTGGGCCCGGGCCGGGCCCTGGTGGTGATCGTCATGGCCTCGGGCGTGGTCGAGAACCGCATCATCGACGTGCCGATGGGATTGCCGGCCTCCTCGCTCGTGGAGGCGTCGAATTTTCTCTCCCAGAAGCTTCTAGGCCGCACGTTGCAGGAGGCCATGACGGAGATCGCGACCGAACTGAAGCAGGAGCGGGCCCGCCTCGACGAGCTGACCCAGCGTGTGGTCGAGGCCGGTCTCGCCACCTGGGCGCCCGCCGCCAGCGACGAGGTGGATAAACGCCTTGACGGCGCGCTCATCCTGCGCGGGCAGTCGCAGCTTCTCGAGGACGTAAAGGCGCTGGAGGATCTCGAACAGATCCGCCATCTCTTTCGTATGCTCGAGACCAAGGAGACCCTCGCCAAGCTGCTTCGCCTGACCGATACGGCCGAAGGTGTGCAGATATTCATCGGGTCCGAGAGCGAACTTTTCGGCTTGACCGGCTGCTCAGTCGTGATAGCCCCTTATGGCGATTCGGAACGCAAGATCGTCGGCGCGATCGGGGTCGTCGGCCCGACGCGTATCAACTATGCACGCATCATCCCGATGGTGGACTACACGGCCAAGGTGATCAGCCGGTTGGTCGGGTAAGGACGGTAAGCAAAGGAGAGATCGGCGATCATGGCCGAGGAAAGAGACGAGATCGAGCCGGCGCAGGCTGCCGAAGAAAAATCGACACCGGCCGAGGGCGCGACCGAGCCCGAAGAACAAGTTTCCGAGCAATCGCCCACCCATGAAGAAGGCGAGCCGGAGGCCGGGCCGATCGCTGTGCTGGAAGCGGAGATAGAGCGCTTGAAGGAGCTACACAACAAGGCCGTTCTTGCCGCCGCCGAATACGACAACGCGGCAAAACGCGCCCAGCGCGAACTGCAGGACGCCCGCAAGTTTGCAAGCGCGGGCCTCGCCCGCGACCTCTTGCCGGTGGTCGACAACCTGCGGCGTGCGCTCTCGACCGTGCCGGCGGAGGCCGTTGAAAGCGACGAGCAGCTCAAATCGCTGGTCACTGGGGTGGAGATGATCGAGCGTGAACTGCTCACGGTGTTCGAGCGTCACAATATCGAGGTCATGGATCCCCAGGACAGCGCTTTCGATCCGCACCTGCACGAGGCGATGTTCGAGGCGCCCGACCCGGAACGGCCCGATGGCACGATCGTTCAGGTCCTGCAGCCGGGTTATCGCCTCCATGATCGCCTCCTCCGCCCGGCCAGGGTGGCTGTGGCAAAGGGCGGCAAGCCGGCCGCGGACACGGGCGAGGCACCGGCGGAGACGCCGCGGCCCGGGGATCACGTCGACACCAAGGCCTGAGCGAGCGAAACCTCAGGTGCTTGGGCGGGTCACGCGGCGTAGGGTCAGATTGATCCGGCCGCCGCGTGTCAGCAGGCGGCTGGAGCCTCCCAGCACACGATCGATACCGTGAAAGGCCAGACGCGCCTCGCCGCCGAGCACCACGATGTCACCGGAATGAAGCGTCATCGATCGCGTTGGGCCGCGGCGGGTGCGGCCACCGACGCGGAAGACCGCGCTGTCGCCCAAGGAAACCGACAGCACGGGGGCGGCGAAATCGGCCTCGTCCCGGTCCTGGTGCAAGCCCATGCGCGCATCGGGCGCATAGTAATTGACCAGGCAGCACTCGGGCGCCGCCGGGTATCCCGTCACCTCCCGCCAAAGATCCAGGATCTCAGCGGGGATCGGGGGCCAGGGACGGCCGGTTCCCGGATGCCGTTCCGCGTAGCGGTATCCGGCCCGATCGGAGACCCAGCCGAAGCGCCCGGCGTTGGTCATGGCGACGGAGAAGGGCCGGCCGCTTTTCGGCATGGTCGGCCGGAACAAGGGTGCCGCTGCGATCAGATCCTCGACGATCGAGGCAAGGTGCGTCTGTCGCGCTTTGTCGAGATGGTCCGGCAGGTAACAAAAGCCGGATAAAACGCCGTTGCTCGCGGGTCGGCCGGCGGCTGTCTCAGCTTCGGGCGTTGTCGTCATCGTCGCCGGTCTCGCGCTTGGCCAGGGCTTCGCGCCGCTTGGCCTCGCGTCGGCCGAGCACGCGGAAGAAGAAGTAGACCAAGCCAGCGGTCAGGACGATCCCGACGCCGAGGCGCTTGACGGCCTCGTCGTGGAAATAATACTCGCCCGCCAGCGTCAGCAACGCTCCGCCCAGAATGGTGATGACCAGGGCGATGAGGATCGCGCGGAATACTCCATCATTGGGCATATCGCGTGAGGTCCCTCGGCATATCCGTTGCGGCCCAGGGCAATCTAAGGCCATCAGGTCTAATCTGAGGGCTATCTTCGTCGACCGCAAGCCTTGCAAGCCGCCCGTCTTAGCGAAGTTGCACCACTGCGCGACGGCGTATCTTGCAGAGATGGCGCAAGTCCTTATATATCCCGCAGGCCCTATACGGTTTTGCGATCGTTGACCAAAAAATTGCGGGGGTCCGGAGGTGCGGTGCTTAAAGGAAAAGGCTGCATCGAAGAGATCCGCTGAGGGAAAGGAAGACTATGAGCAAGGTTATCGGTATCGATTTGGGGACCACGAATTCCTGCATCGCCGTGATGGACGGGAAGGATGCGAAGGTCATCGAGAACACGGAAGGCGCGCGCACGACGCCGTCCATGGTTGCCTTTACCGACAACGGCGAGCGCCTTGTCGGGCAGCCGGCCAAGCGCCAGTCGGTGACAAACCCTGAAAATACGCTCTTCGCCATCAAGCGCCTGATCGGACGGCGATTCGATGACCCGACGACCAAGAAGGACATGGACCTGGTCTCCTACAAGATCGTCAAGGCGGACAATGGCGACGCCTGGGTCGAGGCGCGGAACGAGACCTATTCGCCGAGCCAGATCTCGGCCTTCATTCTACAAAAGATGAAAGAGACCGCCGAGGCCTATCTCGGCGAGACGATAACCCAGGCGGTCATCACGGTACCGGCCTATTTCAACGATTCGCAGCGTCAGGCGACCAAGGACGCGGGCAAGATCGCCGGACTCGACGTCAAGCGGATCATCAACGAGCCGACGGCCGCAGCGCTTGCCTACGGCATGGACAAGAAGCGTGGCGACCAGAAGATCGCCGTATTCGACCTCGGTGGCGGCACGTTCGAC
>JBFELD010000028.1:0-11990 GCA_041552375.1 Kiloniellaceae bacterium
CACTATGCTCTTTACTCGATCGTGCCCGCCCTGAAAACACCCGCTGGCCTTCGGACGCCAACTTGGGCCCGGGTCTCGAGGATTACCGCAGATTTGGAGTCCTTTCACAAATCGAAGTGGGCCTCACTCGCCGTTCTGGCTTTTTGTCAGGTGGCGGCAATGGCTTTGTGGTTCTCGGCTTCGGCCATTCTTCCGGCGCTGATTCGCGACCATGGGCTGAGCGCGTTTCAACAGTCCTTGTTCACCAGCGCGGTGCAGGCCGGGTTCGTCGTCGGTAGCTTGAGCTCGGCAACCTTGGGGTTGGCCGACCGCCTCGACCCGCGCCGCTTCTTCATGGTCGCGGCCCTGGTCGCGGCCCTGGCCAATGGCCTGATCCTGGTGGTCGGGCCGACCTCGCCGGTGGTTCCGGTCTTGCGTTTCATCACCGGTGCCTCGATGGCCGGGATCTATCCGGTCGGCATGAAGATGGCCGCCACCTGGGCCAAGGGCGATATGGGGCTGCTGGTGGGCCTGTTGGTCGGCGCCTTGACCTTGGGCTCGGCGAGCCCGCATCTCTTCAACGCCTTGGGCGGCGTCGACTGGCGTTTCACCATCGCCGCGGCCTCCGTCTCGGCGGTCGTTGCGGCCTTCGCCATTCGCCTCGTCGGCTTGGGGCCGGTCTTCACCGCCGCGCCGCGCTTTCGAGTGCGCTACGTGCTCGAGGCATGGCGCATCAAGTCGCTGCGTCTGGCCAATCTCGGCTACCTTGGCCATATGTGGGAGCTCTATGCCATGTGGGCCTGGATCGGGGTTTTCCTGGACGCGAGCTTCGCCAAGACCCTGGCGCCCGAGATCTCCTCGACCGCGGCCAAAGCCGTCGCCTTCGCCACGGTCGGCATCGGCGCCTTGGGTTCGCTTCTAGGCGGGCTCTTCGCCGACCGGCTGGGCCGCACGACGCTGACCATGCTGGCAATGGCGCTCAGCGGCACTTGTGCCATCGGGGTCGGGCTTCTGTTCGGCGGCAGCCCCCTATTCCTGACGCTTGTCTGTCTCGTCTGGGGCGTGGCGGTGATCGCCGATTCGG
This sequence comes from Kiloniellaceae bacterium, assembly GCA_041552375.1. Taxonomy (GTDB): domain Bacteria; phylum Pseudomonadota; class Alphaproteobacteria; order Kiloniellales; family Kiloniellaceae; genus JAJFGK01. Next base: position 1,064 of record JBFELD010000028.1, read on the forward strand.
CCCAGTTCTCGGCTTCCGTGGCCGAGCTTTCCAAGCCCGAGCTGGTCGGCACCATGCTGACCCTGCAAACGGCGCTCGGCTTTACCCTGACCTTGATCACCATCCACCTGATGCCGCACTTCGTCGAGGCACTGGGCTGGCGTTACGCCTTCGTGCCGCTTGCGGTCGGACCCTTCCTCGGGGTATGGGCAATGGCGCGCTTACGCGCTCACCCGGACGCACTGCGTCTTGCGAGCGGACGGCGCTGAAAAGAGGAAAGGGAAGTGCTCGATGTTGCTTCAGCTCGCGACTTGGCAGGAAGTGGAGGGCTATCTGAAGGCCTCGCGCGGCATCGCCATTCCGATCGGCTCGACCGAGCAGCATGGACCGACGGGGTTCGTCGGCACCGATGCCCTCTGCCCGGAGATCCTGGCCCGCGGCCTGGCCGAGGAGGACGGCGTCATGGTCGCCCCGACGTTGTCGATCGGCATGGCGCAGCATCACCTGGGTTTCGCCGGCTCGATCACGCTCAGGCCGACGACCTTGATTGCCGTGGTCATGGATGTAGTCAACTCTTTGTCGCGGCACGGTTTCGACAGCTTCTATTTCCTCAATGGCCACGGCGGCAATATCGCCACCGTGCAGTCGGCGTTCAGCGAGATCTATGCCGAGGCGAGCCTTGGCCGGGCCGGCGCCAATCGCCCGGCGCTGCGCTGCCGCCTGCGAAACTGGTGGGATGGCTCGGGTATCAAGGAACTCTCGGCGGAGCTGTTCGGCGATGCCGAGGGTAGCCACGCCACCTGCTCGGAGGTGTCGTTGACTTACTTCGGCTACCCCGAGCATGTGAAACAAGCCGAGATGGCGCCGGGCACCGCGCCAAAGGGACCGATCTACGACGCCGACGACTTTCGCCGCCGCTTTCCCGATGGGCGCATGGGTTCCGACCCGCGCCTTGCCAGCGTCGAGGCCGGGGCCAGGATCTACCGAACCGCCCTCGATGAGATCAGAGCCGACTACAAAGCTTTCATGACCGGCGAGGAAGCCGACCCGGCGTGATGAGACGATACCGGGCCGTCGTGGACGACGGGCACTGGGCAGGGAGAGGACGATGACCGAAGAGATCTGGCGGTGGAGTGCCGTGCGCACCGCCGGCGCCATTCGCGCCGGCGAGATTTCCTGCCGCGAGGCGGTTGGCGCGGCGGTTGAGCGGTTGCGTGAGCGCAATCCGGCGATCAACGCCGTGACCTACGATTTGAGCGAGCAAGCACTCGCGGAGGCCGGGCGGGCCGACCAGGACTTGGCTTCCGGTCAGCCTTGCGGGCCGTTGCACGGCGTGCCCATCACCATCAAGGAGAACGCCGACCAGGAGGGCCTGCCCAACCCCAACGGGGTGGCTGCCTTCGCAGATCTCATCGCGCCGGGTGACGCCGCGGTGGTCGCCAACTTGAGGAAGGCCGGCGCCATCATCATCGGCCGTACCAATACGCCCGAGTTCAGCCTGCGCTATTTCACGGACAATCCTCTTCGGGGCCTGACCCACAATCCCTGGAAGGAGGGGATTACGCCCGGCGGCTCCTCCGGCGGCGCCGCCGCGTCGGTGGCTGTTGGGATCGGAGACATCGCTCACGGCAACGATCTGGGTGGCTCGCTGCGGTATCCGGCCTATGCCTGCGGCGTGGCGAGCATCCGGCCCAGCCTGGGGCGCGTGCCGGCCTATAATCCCTCGAGCCCGGAGGAGCGGCCGCCGGCCTTCCAGCTGATGAGCGTGCAGGGTCCGATCGCCCGCCAGGTCGAAGACGTACGTCTAGCCCTTTGCGTGATGGCCGAAGGCGATGTGCGCGATCCCTGGTGGGTTCCGGCACCTTTGGAGCAGAGGCCGCCACCGCAGCCCATTTCCGTCGCCGTGGTCAAGGCGCCGGCCGGGCTTGCCTGCGCCACGCCCGTGGCAGAGGCCATCGATGTCGCGGCGGCCCATCTCGGCGATGCGGGCTATCGCCTGGAGGCGGCCGAGCCGCCTTGCCTTGCTGAGATCGCCGCTTGTTGGCGCGACCTCCTCTTCACCGATGTCGAGGCCATGCTGGCGTCCGTCATGCGCGAGCACGGGTCGGCCGATATTGCCAGCGTCTATGACAGCTATTGCAGCCATGCCCGGCCGCTGGATCTGGAAGGCTATGTTCGCGCGTTCTCGGCGCGTGCCGGCTACCTTCGGGATTGGGCCCTCTTCATGGAGCGCTTTCCCCTGGTTCTGGCACCGGTTTCCCTCGTGCCGCCTATGCCTCAAGGCGAAGATCTGAAGGGCCCGGAGCGGATGGGACGATTGCTGGAAGAGCAGTCCATGCTTTACAGCGTCAATCTGCTGGGGCTTCCGGCCGCGGCGGTACCGACAAGCCTTCATGATGGCGTGCCGTTGGGCGTGCAGATCATCGCCCCGCGCTTTCGCGAGGACCTCTGCCTGGCCGCCGCCGGGGCCATCGAAGATCGCGTCGGTGTGTTGGCCCAGCGCTTATAGGGATCGGACTAGATCACCTTCTTCCAAGGCCGGATGTCGACCGACTTGAAAAGACCGGCTTTGGCATATGGATCGCCCGTGGCGAAGGCCTCCGCCGCGGTGTGGTCCTCGACGTCGAGGATCAGGAGAGAGCCGATCATCGCCGCGCCGTCGTCGCTCAGGAGCGGGCCGGCGCTCACGATCCGCGCCCCCTGGGCTTTCAGGTAAGCCACATGGGCCTCGCGGTTGTCGGCCCGCAGCTGGGTGTGGCCGTCCTTATCCAGACAGTAAAGACAAAACAGCATGACGACGTCCCCCGTTGCTCTCTTCAGGCGCTCTCCGCCCGGAAGGGGCGGGCAAGCAAGCCTTCTATGGTTTCCTCCACGGCCGCGCTGTGGTTGAGCACCCGATCGACGGCCATGACGATGGGCATGTCCAAGCCGTGACGTTCGGCGAGCGCAGCCACGGCGGCGGCGGAGTGGACGCCCTCGGCGACACTGTGGCGTTCGGCCAGGATCTCTTCCAGGTGGCGGCCTTGCCCCAGGGCGACGCCGAGCGAATAGTTGCGTGAGAGCATGGCCGTGCAGGTCAGCGTCAGGTCGCCGATGCCGGATAGCCCCATGAGCGTCTCGGGCTTTGCACCCTTGGCCCGACCGAGGCGCACGATCTCGGCCAGACCGCGGGTGATGAGCGCGGCCCGGGCGCTGTCTCCCAGCGTGCGGCCGGTGACGATCCCGCAGGCGATGGCGAGCACGTTCTTGACCGCGCCGCCCACCTCGGCGCCGGTCGGGTCGTCCGATAGGTAGGGTCGAAACCGCCGGCTGCCGAGCGCCGCCACCAGGGATTCGCCGGCTGCGGGATCGGCCGCTGCCAGAGTTGCCGCCGCGGGGTATCCGCGCGCGACCTCGGCGGCGAAAGTCGGGCCGGACAGCACGGCCAGCGCGCGGCCCGGTAGCTCTTCTTCCAGGACCTCGGACATCAATTTCAGGCTCTCGCGCTCGATGCCCTTGGCGCAGTTCACGATCGGCGCCTCCGGCGCCAGATGGGGCGCGAAGGCGCGGGCGATAGCGCGCATGTGCTGGGCCGGCACGACCATCAGGATGGCATCGCCCTGGGCCGCCTCGGCTGGCTGCGAGGTGACATCGATCTCCGGGTCCAAGGCCACGCCCGGCAGGTAGATCCTGTTCTCGCGTTGGTCTTCCAGCTCGGCGGCGATCTCGGGCCGGCGCGCCCACAGTATCACTTTGCGCCCGGCGCGCCGGGCGGCGAGCGCCAGCGCGGTTCCGAAGGCGCCGGCGCCGATGACCGAGACGGTGGTGATGCCGCCCGCTGTCATAATTCAGGCCTCTCTCCTCAACGAAAGCGCCAGCGTCAGACTGATGTGCGGTGTCTCGCCACTGTAGAAGGAAAGGCTGTGCATCATCCAAGCCGGGTAAAGCGCCAAGGCGCCCGGTGTCAGGTGCGCTGTCTGCGTGACGCCCAGGGTTTCCGCACCCGGCGCCGCGAAGATCAGGTCGGGAGCATACATGACCGGGGCCGGACCACGCGGGTCCTGCAGCTCGAGCAGGCCGCCGAGTGTTGGGTCGCGGCCGGCGTCGCCGTCGTTGACCAGATAGGTCGCGGCGAAATCGGCCCTCGGTGTGGTCTCGACCTCGACACCTTGGCCGCCGGCCAGAACGGTGGCGCGGCAGGATAGTCGCCAGGATGGCGCCCCGAGAGGCCCTTGCGCATCGGGCCCTCGAGCCAAGCGGGTCGCCAGGAGGCGGGCGGCGTCGGCAATGGGGCTCAGCGGCTCCCACTCGATCGGGGGAAAGCTCCAGGGGGAGCGCCAGGCGCCGGTCCGGTTGCTGGCCGCGCGGTGCTTCAGGACCTCGGCGGCGATGGCGGCGTTAGCGTCCTCCATCGCCGGCAAGACCAGTAGATAGAGCGGAGTGGAGAAGACGGTCCGCCCCTGGATAGCGCCGATTTCCAAGTCTTGAGTTCCCGCGGGACCGGTCATTTTTCACTCCCCGCGGGCAGTGCCAAGTTGAAGGCGATGGAAATGCGGGTGCCCGCGCCCATATAGGGCCGGACCGAATGGGGCATCCAACTGGGAAAGAAGACGAACAGCCCGGGCTCAGGCTGAATTCTGGCGGGAGCGTCGATTTCCACGTGGGCCTGTGCCGCCAAGTCGTCCGCCAGCGCCGCGCCGCGCGGATCGTGCAATTGAAACTCACCGCCGCGATCGCCGCCCACGCCGTCCCCGACGCTCACATAATAGCTGCCGGACCAAAAACAGCCGGGATGGGTGTGGCGTTTGTTCGCATGTCCGTGACGATTGACGTTGGCCCAGCATTCGATACGCCAAGACCGTTGCGCGGGGCGGCCTTGGCGGTCGCGGGTGATCTTGTCGGCGATCCGCGTCGCCGCCGCCATCAGCCGGTTTACCGGACGGCCACCCCATTTGGCGAAGTCCCGGCCGGAATGCCAGCCGCCGACATTGCTGTTGTCGAGACCGGTTTCGATCTGCTCTCGCGCCAGGATGAGATCTTCGAGCTCGCGGTTGAGGGGCTCGGGTTGCTTGATGCGGACCAGGAATACCGGCGTCGAAAAGAGGGGCTTCACTTTTGCCCGAGCGAGGATCTCTGCCGGGGAGAGGGTCATCGCGGCGATCCTGCAAGAGGCCCGGTGGTGGCCAGCTCCTCAAGCGGCCAACGCGGCCGTGGCGCGAAGCCGAGGTCGTCGGTCAGGCCGAGACCCAGACGCTCGATCCCGGCCCAGGCGATCATCGCCGCATTGTCGGTGCAAAGCGCCTGTGGAGGGGCCACCAGTCGGGTGCCCGCCCGCGAGGCCAGGGTTTGCAGGCGATCCCGCAAATAACCATTGGCGGCCACGCCACCGGCGACGACCAGCGGTCCGGGCACGCGGTAGCGTTCGTGAAAGGCTTCCAAGGCGCGTGCCGAGCGGTCTTCCAAAACGTCGCCGACGGCGGCTTGGAAGCTGGCGGCGAGGCCGGCGCGATCGCTTTCGGAGAGCGGCTTGTCCAGTTTCGCCACCTGGTGTCGCACCGCGGTTTTCAGGCCGGAAAAGGAGAAATCGAAATGCGGCCGGCCGAGCATCGGGCGCGGCAAGTCGAAGCGGCCCGGGTCGCCGTTGCGCGCCGTCCTTTCGACCAAAGGTCCGCCCGGATATCCCAGGCCCAGAAGCTTTGCCGTCTTGTCGAAAGCCTCGCCCAGGGCATCGTCGAGGGTGCCGCCGAGGCGCCGATAGCGGCCGACGCCCTCCACCACCAGAAGCTGACAGTGGCCGCCGGAGACCAGGAGCAGCAGATAGGGGAACTCGGTCGCGTCACTGAGCCGCACCGAGAGCGCATGGCCTTCGAGGTGGTTGATCGCCAAGAACGGCTTGCCGCGGGCCGCGGCCATGGCCTTGGCCGTCATGACGCCGACGAAGACCCCGCCGATCAGGCCGGGTCCGGCGGTCGCCGCCACGCCGTCGATCTCGTTGAACCCCAACTTTGCGTCGGCGAGTGCCTGATGCACCAGGCGCTCGATGTGGTCGAGGTGGCTGCGCGCGGCGATCTCCGGCACGATGCCACCATAGGGGCGATGCTGGTCGTCTTGCGACAGGACGCGATTGGACAGAATCCGGCGCTGGTCGTCGACCACCGCGGCCGCCGTCTCATCGCAGCTCGTTTCGATCCCAAGGACGATCATGACGGCTTACCCTAGAGCGGATGAGGGGTCATTGAAACCGCCGCAAGGCCCCACATCCGGGCAGGAAGTTGGTGCGCTCAGGCGGGCACGTGCGGCTTGGTCCAAAATGTGATCGCATAGCGTTCGCCGCTCTTCAAGGGGAGGACCTCGTGGACGTGCGTGCAGCCACTGGGAAAGAATGTCAAATAGCCCACCGGCACCTTGTCGTTGACCAGCTTCTGGCGCACGAAGTGCAGCTCGCCGCCGTCGTAGCCGCGGTTGAGCTTGATGGTCATGGAGACGATGCTCGATTGATCGATGTGGGGTAGAAGCTGGATCTGGCTTTCCATCGTATAGCGGGTGAAGAAGGCATCGGCATGGTCGACCGAGACCAGCCAGATCTTTTTGATGATCTTGCGAAGGAGGTTGTCATAGGTGCGCATGTAGCCGCCGAAGACATCGGGCAAGTCGCTCAGCTTGACGTCGGTGGTCTTGATAGCCTTATGCTCGCCCGGTGCCGCATATCCCTCGCCGCGGTGGAACGCGTGTTCCTGCTCCACCCGTTCGACGATGTAGGCGCAATACTCCTCGGTCCACAACGGCATGATGAAGATCTCCGGGCCGGCGCTCTCCACCTTGCCGATATCCTTGTGCAGGCCATCGCGATATTTCATCTTCGGGCTGTTCCCAATGAAGATCAGGTCCGCTGGGCCAAGCCCGCCTCGGGCGTCGTGGCCATCGGGCGGACGTTAGCAAATATGCGCCCCGCCACCAATGCCGCAAGCGAACTCGGTCGAGGAAATCGTTCCCTTTCTTGCGGCCTCGGCGACGAGGATCTAAAGGTAGCGTCATGACCGACCCATCACCCCTGCTGCGCCTGGGCACGCGCGGCTCGCCTCTGGCCCTCGTCCAGGCCCATGAGGTCAAGGACCGCCTGGCCGCGGCCCATCCGGAGCTGGCCGAGGCGGGCCGGGTCGAGATCGTCGTCATCAAGACCACCGGCGACCGCATCCAAGACCGTGCCCTCATGGAGATCGGCGGCAAGGGCCTCTTCACCAAGGAGATAGAAGAAGCGCTGCTCGACGGCCGTATCGACATAGCCGTCCACTCCATGAAGGACGTGCCGACCTGGCTGCCGGATGGATTGGGCATTGCCGCCATACTCGACCGCGAGGACCCGCGCGATGCCTGGTTCGCCCGCGACGGTCTGGGCCTTGCCGAGTTGACGGCCGGCGCGGTCGTCGGCACCGCTTCCCTCAGGCGCCAGGCGCAGCTTCTGCACACGCGCCCGGACCTGACCGTGACGACGCTGCGGGGCAATGTCGAAACGCGCCTGGCGAAACTGGACCGCGGTGAGGTCGATGCCACGGTGTTGGCGTTGGCCGGGCTTAGGCGATTGGGCCGCGCGGATCTGGCGTCGGCGGTTCTCTCACCAGAAGAAATGCTTCCCGCGGTGGCGCAGGGCGCCATTGGGTTGGAAGTCCGGCTTGGCGACCCGAACACGCGAGACTTTGTGGCCGCGCTCGATCACCCGCAGAGCGCCTGTCGCGTCACCGCCGAGCGGGCGCTGCTGGCGGAGCTGGACGGCTCCTGCCGGACGCCGATCGCGGCACATGCCGAGATCGACGCCACGGGTGGCCTGACCCTTACCTCCCTTGTGGTCCTGCCCGACGGCAGCGCTTTGCACAAAGACCGCCGGCAGGGCTCGGTGGCGAGGCCGGCCGAACTTGGCCAGGCTGCCGGCGAGGCGCTGAAAGCGGCCGCCGGACCAGCCTTTTTCGCCAAGCTCGCGGGCGGGTGAGCGCCATCATGCGGGTTCTGGTCACGCGACCCGAGGAAGACGCCCGCAGCTTCGCCGCGGCCCTGCGGGCCGACGGCCATGAGGTTCTGCTCGAGCCGCTGCTCACGGTCGAGCCGCTGCCCGAAGCCGAGGCACCTATCGATCTGACGAACGTACAGGCGCTGGTCTTCACCTCGGCGAACGGAGCGCGCGTCCTGGCCGAGCGTACGAGCGAACGCGGACTACCGGCCTATGCCGTGGGGGATGCCACCGCACGTGCTGCTCGCGACGCGGGGTTCTGTGATGTTCATTCGGCGGCGGGCGACGTCCAAGCTTTGGCCAAGCTCGTCGTACGCCGACTGGATCCGGCCGCGGGTGTGATTTTCCAAGTCGCGGCCAGCGTGCTTGCCGGCGATTTGCAGGGATTGCTCGAGGCGGCTGGTTTCCAGGTGCGGCGTGCTGTACTCTACCGTACCGTCCCGCAACAGGCCTTTTCGCCCGGGGCGATCAGGGCGTTGGCGTCCGGGGCGTTGGATGTGGTAACGTTCTTCTCACCCCGTACGGCCAAGCAGTTCGTCGGGCTGGCGAAAGACGCGGGGATCGATGGTGCTTTGGGGCGTCTCACCGCGGTTTGTCTCAGCCGCGCGGTCGCGGCACGGGTCGGGGTGGTCGTCTGGGCGGACATACGGGTTGCCGCCCGGCCGGACCAGGCGGCACTGATTGCGGCGCTGCCGGAGGTGCGGACGTAACGGCCGAAGGGTCTCGGGACGGCGAGGTCTCGGGACGACATCAGGATCGACGCCGGAAAATACCGGCGCGGATGGTCATGGGAGTACGTGGCGTTGCCAGCGTTACAGGAACTCGAGGGGCTATGACCGACAGGGATAACACCGACAAGGAGCGCGCGGACCAGCAGACCGCGGCCGCGCAGGACATCATTCAGCTTTTCGGAGGTATCCGGCCCATGGCCGGTAAGCTCGGCGTGGCCGTCAGCACGGTCCAAGGCTGGAAGGAGCGCGACACCATTCCGCAGGCACGCCATGCGGACATCCTTGCCGCGGCGAGAAAGCACGGCATCGAATTGGCCGAGGAGCGGCTGGCCGAGGCGGGCGATAGTCCTGGACCGAGTGCCATTCCGCTGACCGCCAAGCCAGGCGAGACGGCCTCGGCGCCGACGGTGGCCACGAGCACGGCACCGTCCAAACCGGAGAGCAAACTGGCGACGGATAAGCCGGCGACGGATAAACCGGCAGCGCCCCCCTCCAAAGACGGATCGGGGTCTCGCCCGACGACCGAAACGTCCACATCGAAGGATCGGACGACGGATCGCCCCGCGACCGCAACGCCGCCACGAACGGGATCCCCAGAGCGAGCCGCGGGCCCATCGCCCGTCGCCACGCCAACCGCCGGTGGGCGTGGTGGTGGGTCTTGGATCGGCGCTTTCGTTCTCGGGGCCGTGGTCTTTGCGGTGGGTGCCGGGGGCGCGGTCCTGACCCGAGATGCCTGGCTTCCCTATTTCGGGGACGCGCCAGCGGCAACCGGCGATGGTGAGGCCTTGGCCGCGCTGACGGCGGAAATGAAGGAGCTGGACGGCCAGTTGAAAGGCGCGATCGGACGCCTGGAGGGCGAACTTGGCGAGATGACATCGGCGCTCGGTGCTCTCGATGAGCCAAGCGGTGAGCTGGAAGCCTTGACCGAGATGCGCGAGCAATTTGCGGTCATGGGCTCGCAGATGGAGGCGCTCGAAGCGAAGCTCGATAACCGGCCCGCGGTGTCGCCGGACGACTTGGCGTCGCTAACGGGCGATCAAGCGGCGTTGGCCGCCCGCCTCGAGGAGCTGGAAGGCTTGCGCGGTGATCTCAGCGCGCAACGCGCGGCCCTTGAAGCTTTGAGCGAGGACGTGTCCGGAATACGCGGCGCGGTCAACGGCGACACGGCCTTGCTGCTCGCCGGCCTTCAACTGCGTGACGCGGCGCGCTTCGATGCGCCCTTTGCCGGTGAGCATGCCACCATGACCCGATTGGCTGGCGACGACGCGGCTTTCACAAAAGCCCTGGCGGCGATTGCGCCCTACGCGGCCGACGGTGTGCCGAGCCTGGAGGGTCTGAAGACGAGCTTCCCGGATATGGCCGCGGCAGTGGTTGCGGCGCAGCGGGCGGCCGAGACCGGTGATGGCTGGGTGTCCGGCGCGGTGAAGCGGGTCTCCAACCTTGTCTCGCTCAGGCCGGTCGGCGCTGTCGAGGGAGACGGCCCGGGTGCCGCCGTGGCGCGCGCCGAGGTTCATCTCAGTGCGGACGATCTCGCCGGTGCGGTGTCCGAGCTGGAGAGCCTTTCCGGTGAGGCGACGGACGCCGCCGCCGGTTGGCTTACGCAAGCGAAAGGTCGTCTTGCGGTGGACGCGACCCTGGACGAGTTGGCGGCGGCCATGGCGCGGCGCCTCGGGTTGGAGGGAGGCTGATATGGCACGCATTCTCCTGCTCTGTCTCTACGTGGCCCTCGGCGTCGCGGCGGCGATCTGGCTTGCCAACCGGCCGGGTGAGGTGACTATCGAATGGCTCGGCTGGCGCTTGGAGAATGCACCGGTCGGCATTGTGATGCTGGCGGTGCTGTTGCTCATGGCCGTGGCCGCGTTGCTCTACCGCCTGTGGCGCTTCGTCTATAAGAGCCCGACGTCGGTCTCGCGTTACCTGCAGGACAGCAAGCGCCGGCGCGGCTACAAGGCCCTTTCCCAAGGGATGGTGGCGGTCGCGGCCGGCGATACCGGCGAGGCGGCGCGCCTGGCCCGCCGGGCCGACGGCCTGTTGAACGACCCGCCGCTTACCTTGTTGCTCTCCGCCCAGGCGGCGCAACTCAACGGTGACGAGAAGGCAGCCAAGCGCTATTTCGAGACCATGCTGGAGGATCCCGACACACGCTTCTTGGGGTTGCGGGGGTTGGTGATGCAGGCGATCAAGGAGGGTGACGAGACCGCGGCGCTCGATTATCTGCGCCAAGCCCGGAACCTTC
>JBFELD010000029.1:0-11905 GCA_041552375.1 Kiloniellaceae bacterium
GTCGATTCTCTTGGCGGTACTGTTAGGCCTTCTCGGCGCTTGGGCCAAGTTGTCGGCATCGCGGGTGGCGCAGGCGGCCGCCGGTGCCTATACGACGCTCGTGCGCGGCGTTCCCGATCTCGTATTGATGTTGTTGATATTCTATGGCGGCCAGCAGTTGCTGAACGACTTCGGCGCGTCGACCGGCCTTTGGGGCTACCTGGAAATCGACCAGTTCACCGCTGGTTTCATGACCATCGGGTTCATCTTCGGTGCCTATATGACCGAGACCTTTCGCGGCGCCTATCTGGCGATCCCGCGCGGCGAGGTCGAGGCCGGCATCGCCTGTGGCATGTCGGGGTGGAAGGTTTTCTCGCGGATCGTCTGGCCGCAATTGGTGCGTCACGCTCTTCCCAGCTTCGGCAACAACTGGCTGGTGCTCTTGAAGACCACGGCCCTGGTCTCCGTCTTGGGTCTGCATGAGCTGGTCTGGGAGTCCTTCACCGCCGGCCGTTCGACCCGCCAGCTCTTCACCTTCTTTTTCGTTACGCTCTTGATCTATCTGGTGCTGACCGCGATATCGGACGTTGGCATCAGGTGGCTCGACCGCCGCTACAGCGTCGGCGTGAGGAAGGCCTAAGCCATGGAAGAGGCCGGCATCCTCGAAGCACTGCGGCAATTCAGTACCGATACCTCGCCGCTCGACTTCATGACCGTGGTGGACAACTGGAAGACCTTCGCCATGGGGGTCTGGAACACCATCCTCCTGGTGGCTCTGGCGCTTTTCTTCGGCGGCCTGCTGTCGATCCCCTTGGCGATAGCCAGGGCCAATAAGACGCCGGTCTGGAACAAGATCATCTGGGGTTACGTTTACGTCTTTCGCGGCACGCCGCTTTTGGTTCAGACCTATCTCATTTATTATGGATTGGGTCAGTTCGACGCCGTGCGCGAGTCCATGCTTTGGCCTATTCTACGCGAGGCTTGGTGGTGCGCGCTGATCGCTTTCGTCCTCAACACGGCGGCCTACACCACCGAGATCTTCCGTGGCGCCATCGAAGCCGTTCCCTTCGGCGAGGTCGAGGCGGCCAAGGCTTGCGGCATGTCGCCGCGCTTGCGCTTGCGGCGCATCATCCTGCCATCCGCTTTCCGGCGCGCACTGCCGATGTATTCGAACGAAGTGATCTTCATGGTCCACGGCTCGGTCGTCGCCTCGACCGTGACCATCATCGACATCCTGGGCGCCGGGCGCATAGTGAACGCCAAGTATTACCTCGCTTATGAGGGCTTCATCGCCGCGGCCATTCTTTATATGATCTTGGTGTTTTTCATCACTCGTGGTTTCAAGGTCTGGGAGAAGCACTGGCACAAGCACCTGCATCGGCGCGAGGAGAGCGAGCCGACCACCAAGGGTGCATTGGCCAAAGCAGGTGCTGAGCCGGCGGACGCGCTGCCCGGTGTTGGCCGCGCGCCATAGACCCGAACAGGTCTCGCTTTACCTGCTGGCTTGCCGTTTGCCGTTGAAACAAATAGATAAAGTATGGCCCCGAATGACTTGGAGGCCGAGGCAACGTCCGCGGGGTAAGCGAATTGGCGCCAGCAGTGACGGACACTCAAACCATCGCTTGTCACGAATGCGGGCTGCTCTTGCGCGCCTGCGCGCCGGGTGAAGGTGAGGTCGCCCGCTGTCCGCGTTGTGGCTCGCGTCTTTACGGGCGCCACCGCGGCAGCGCGGACCGCGCGCTCGCCCTGCATCTGACGGCCGTCGTCCTTCTCATCGTTGCCAATACCTTTCCTTTTATGACCTTCAAGCTGGAGGGGCGCTCGGAAACCAGCACGCTCTTTTCCGGTGTACTGGAGTTCATCAAGCAAGATCTTTGGTTGTTGGCGGTCGTGGTCGCGGGCGCGGCCATCGTCGTGCCATTGATGAAGTTGCTGACGACACTGTATCTGCTGATACCGCTACGGTACGGACGTGTGCCCCGCTATGCGGCGCCGGCAGCCCGTTGGGTGGAGTTGATGCATCCCTGGGCGATGATGGAGGTGTTCCTCCTGGGCGTGTTGGTTGCCTATGTGAAGCTGACCGATCTGGCGACCTTGGAGCTGGGTCCGGGGGTCTTCGCGTTCGCCGCGTTGATCGTCGTCTTGGCGGCGGGTGAGGCGGCGATCGAGCCGCGTGAGATCTGGTCGCGGATCGGGCCGTCGGTGGGACGCTCGAAAGGTGCGGGTGGCGGGCGTGGCGGTTTCGTCGATTGTCATGCCTGCGGGTTCGTTCTGCTTGGGACCGAGGATCCGCGCCATCACGCGGACTGTCCGCGCTGCGGAGCACACCTGCATCGGCGCAAGCCCGACAGCCTGACACGCACTTGGGCGTTGGTCATCACGGCTGCGATCTTGTACATACCGGCCAACGTGTTCCCCGTCATGACCGTGATCTCTTTCGGTAAGGGCGAGCCCGATACCATCCTCAGCGGCGTCAAGGCCCTCATCGAGGCGGATATGTGGCCGCTGGCGTTGATAGTCTTTTTCGCCAGCATCACGGTTCCGGTCTTGAAGCTGTTTGGGCTTTCCTACTTGTTGATTTCGGTTCAGCGACGCTCTCAATGGCGGCCGCGCGACCGAACCCGCCTTTACCGGCTCGTGGAAGCGGTGGGCCGGTGGTCGATGATCGATATTTTCATGATCACGATCCTGATCGCATTGGTGAAGCTGGGCAACATCGCCACGATCGAGCCGGGTGTGGGGGCGACCTCCTTTGCCGGCGTCGTGATTATCACGATGATCGCCTCACACAACTTCGATCCGCGTCTCATTTGGGACAGGATGGAGAATTCACGGCTCGCTGCAGAATCCTGAGGTCGCCCGTCTTGGGCGACTATAATTTCAACCGGAATACTTTAGCGTATCTTGTTGAAATTAAGTGAAGCTAATATTATAATGAATAGAGCGTTACATTTTCGGAACAAAGAAAAAAAGACATGACAGAGCAACTAAAGACGAACGAGCTTTTGACGATGACGGCTAACGTCGTGGCCGCCTACGTCTCGAATAATGCCGTAACAGAGGGGGATCTCACCAAAGTCATCCGCGGTGTCTATGACACGCTGGCCTCTGTTGGCTCTTCGGGCGAGGACAGTCGGGAACGTCCCTCGCCGGCGGTTCCCATCAAGAAATCGGTCACACCGGACTACGTCATCTGTCTTGAGGATGGCAAGAAGCTGAAGATGCTGAAGCGTCACCTCAAGACGTCCTACGACATGACCCCGGATGAGTATCGGGAGCGGTGGGGCCTGCCGGCGGACTATCCCATGGTAGCTCCCAACTACGCCAAGCAACGCTCGCGGCTGGCGCGGAAGATCGGCTTGGGGACCAAAGGTCGGCGCAAGAGCTGAGATCAGCAAGCGGCGGGTTGTTGCCGGGAGGCGCTCCGCTTCGAGTGGAGAAGCTGGCGTGGACCTCTCTTCGCGGTAAGACATGGTGCTTGCACGGTGGACCGGCCGCCGGGCAGGATGGCGAGTGGCTTCGCCGGGCTCCGCTCGATGGTCTCGGGCCCTGAGGCAGGCCTCTCGGTGAAGGGGGCATGCGAACCATGACGCAACGTTTCTTCAACCTTCACGACCTGACGCAAGGGATTGCGCGACAACTCACCGAAGGGCTGGAGACACGGATCTTCCCGGGCGACAACGTTATGATTTCGGTCGTGCGAATTGCACCCGGTAAGGCCGGCGACTTGCATGCCCATCCCGAAGAACAGTGGGGCGTATTGCTCGAAGGCAGCGGTGTGCGCACCCAAGATGGGTACGATCATTCGGTGAGCGCCGGCGATTTCTGGCAAACGCCGGGCGGCGTGCCGCACAGCTTTCGCGCCGGGTCCGATGGGGCCGTCGTTCTCGACATCTTTTCTCCACCCCGCGAAGAATACCGCAAGGCCGGTAGAGGCTTCGCGTAAGGCGTTCGATCTCGCACAGGTGACCGAAGTCGACTGTGTGGGTTGACAAATTAATAAGTGTATATACATACACTGTATGAGCGGAATCTCTGACACTTTCGATCCATTCAGCCCCGCAGCTTGTGTCTGTTTCAACTTGCGGCGCACGGTCAGGGCGGTGACCCGGCGCTATGACGCAACCTTGGCGCCTGTCGGGCTGACCGCGAACCAGTTCTCGCTTCTGGCCATGTTGTCCGGCTTGGGTCCGATCGCGCCCGGTGTCCTCGCCGACCGGTTGGGAACGGATCGAACGACTTTGACGAGAAATCTCGGTCCCTTGTCCCGCGATGGACTCATCGATATTCGCCCTGAGGAGGATCGCCGCCGCCGCACCATTCACTTGACCCCTGCGGGACGAGATCGTTTGGCTATGGCCTTGCCTCTCTGGCGCCGCGCACAAAGCGAGATCGTCGAGCATCTGGGCGAGCGATCCTTGGAAGGGCTTTTCCGGGAGCTTCGTCGACTGGAGTCCCCATCCGATATTGCATAGCGGGTTTTTTTAACTCGAAATATGCATATACACATATAGCCAAGGAAAGGAGACATGAAGGTGACAACGACAATGTTAGAAGACCCGGTCCCCGTGCGGATCATCTCCGGGCCGGTACTGGCCGTCACGGCCCTGTGGTTGGCCGGTGCCATCGGCCTTGGCGTGCTGGGCTTGTTTGTGCCCAAGGATGGTGGGCCGCCCTTGGCGATGCTGATCGGGGTGCTGGGGCCACCGGCGATCTTTCTTCTCGCGTACCGGATGAGCGCCGAACTGCGCGCCTGGGTCGCGGGATTGGAGCTTTCCGACGTGCTCGCTCTACAAGGTTGGCGCGCGGCCGGCGCTCTCTTTCTACCGTTGTGGTACTTCGGTCATCTACCGGCGGCATTCGGTCTGCCGGCGGGCCTCGGGGATCTGGCGGTTGGCATGGCTGCGCCCTTTGTCGCCATTCAGATCGCGCGTCGGGCTGCGGGCGCGGCCCAAGCCGCCTATGCCCTGACCTTTGCGGGCATCGCGGATTTCGTCGTCGCCGTCGGCATCGGGGCCTCCAGCCGCGAAGGGAGTTGGCTTCTGCTCCCTGGAGAGACCGGCTCGGGCTTGATGAATCAGCTTCCGCTAAGCCTGATACCGACCTTTCTGGTTCCTCTTTTTTTGATTGCCCACATCATCGCGCTCATAAAGCTGCGTCGCTGAAGAGGACCGGCGACGATCGGTGTGGTAGGGGGTCTGGCCTGACGTTACTCCAGGCAGGCCCCGCCCCCGCCTCCGCCGGTGTCGCGCGGGCTGGATTTGCCGGGCGCCGCTCTATCGAAGCCCGAAAAAGAGCAGCACGAATAGGACTACCGCGACGGCGACGATGGCTATGACGGTGTAGTCGCCATCTTTGCGCCGCTTCCACTTTTTGACCATCCTCGGCTCCAGATCGTGAAACAAGATCCACGCCACGGCGGCGATGTCCGGTTTTGGATTAACAATTCCTTTCCGTCTTCCGCCTTAAAGTTGAACCACAAAAGATTATCTCCGTTAAGAGGGATAGGGCCATATGTTGTTGAAGTCGCCCGGGCACGAGCGTCGTCGCCCATTGATGGAGCGTTACGGCAGCAACCTGACGCGGATCATGGACCGTCACGAGGCGGACCTCGCCTTTTCCCGCGGCCTGAGGTTGCGCCGGGCCGATGCACTCATGCGCGGTGTCGTCGAATCGAGCTTCGATGGTATCGTCACCTTTCGCCCCGACGGCGGGATCGAGACGGCCAATTGCGCGGCCTTGCGAGCCTTCGGTTATGAAACCGATCACATCGTCACCAAAAGCATGTTCGACCTCTTTCCACTGATCGGCTCGAGCCACAACGATGAGATCGGTGAGATGTTGCGGCTCGGCCAGGGCCCCCACGAAACCGAGGGTCTGCGCAAAGACGAGACGCGCTTTCCCGTCGAAGTGGTGGTGAGCGAAACCGATGTCGACGGTGCCCCGATCTATGTCGCGATTGTCCGCGACATAACCGAACGGAAGTTGCAGCAAGAGCAACTCCGCCATCAAGCGCTGCATGACTCTCTGACCGGATTACCGAACCGGGTGTTGATGGGGGATCGGCTGGAGCACGCACTCGAGATCGCGCGGCGATGGCGTGAGCCGATGGCTCTCTTGATGCTCGACCTGGATCGCTTCAAGGAGGTCAACGACACGCTCGGTCATCAGGTGGGCGACGACGTCTTGATCAAGGTTGCCGACCGCTTGATCGGCGCGATCCGCGCCTCCGACACGGTCGCCCGTTTGGGCGGCGACGAATTCGCGGTTTTGCTGCCCGCGGTCACCGATCTTGCCAGCGCCCGGATGGTGGCCGAGCGTATCGTCGAGGCACTGCGCACGCCCTTCGATTTGCTTGAAGGCATCAGCTTGGACATCGGCATCAGCATCGGCATCGCTCTTTTTCCAGAACATGCCGATGAGCCGGGCAAGATAACTCAATGCGCCGACATCGCCATGTACACGGCCAAGCAGGGCCAACTCGGCATCAGCCTTTACGACGAGGGCAAGGACAATCACTCGGTCCGGCATCTGACGCTGACAGGAGCGCTGCGCCGGGCGATCGAGCAAGATGAGCTCGTCTTTCACTACCAACCGAAAATCGACATCCGCACCCTGGAGGTCGTCAGTGTCGAGGCACTCGCGCGCTGGGATCACCCTGACTATGGCCCGGTGCCACCCGATGAGTTCGTGCTCCACGCGGAACGGACCGGCCTGATCGAGCCGTTGACGCGCTGGGCCTTCGGTACCGCTTTGAAGAGGCTCGTCGATTGGAAGGACACCGGCCTGGAACTCAGCATCGCGGTCAACCTTTCCGCGCGAAATCTGCACGAGGAGAGCCTTCCCAATCTCGTCGCTCGTTTACTTGAGGAGTACGATGTCTCGGCGGAAAAGCTGATCCTGGAGATTACCGAAAGCGCCATCATGCTGGATCCGGACGGTGCTTCGCGCGTCGTACAGGCCTTGGCGGATATGGGTGTAAGACTATCGATCGACGACTTTGGGAGTGGCTATTCCTCCCTTGCCTACCTCCGACATTTGCCGGTCCGAGAGTTGAAGATCGACCAGTCCTTCGTCCAGGGTATGCACAAGAACGACGAAGACTTGGTGATCGTTCGCTCGACCATTGACCTCGCTCACAACCTCGGCCTCGAGGTGGTGGCCGAAGGCATTGAACTTGCGCGTCACATCGAAATGCTGCAGGAGCTTGGCTGCGATCTCGGCCAAGGCTTCCACATTGGCCGGCCTATGCTCGCCGAGAAATTGCCGAAGTGGTTGGCGAAAGGGGAGTGGCGAGAGGCCGTTGCTCGGCCAGCCGCCGAATAGATAGGTGCCTCTGCCGAGTGTGGCGGGCCTACTCTAACGCTTCTGATAGCGCCAGCGCTCCACGACCGCTTCCAGGAAATTGTCGTCGCCTTCGCCGTTTTGCCAGGAGTCCGAAAAAGCGGCCGTCGCACCGCGAGGCCGTTTCGTCTCATCCAGTTTGTCGAAGGTCAGTCTCATCGGCACCGACACACCCTCGCCGACCGCGATCGCCTCGGCATTGCGCAAAGACGGCAGAAAGTCGAGCAGGCCCATAGCCGCATCGGACATGGCGCTGTGTACGAACTCCTGGTCTTTCTGGTTGCTCATGCGGAAAGCGAAAATCGTGTTGCACTGGGAGAGAACCTCGACTGCCAGCTCCGAGGGCCGTTGAGAGATCAGGCAGAGGGAGACGCCATATTTGCGGCCTTCCTTGGCGATGCGTGCCAGGGCTCGTTTGGTCGGCTCGAAGCCGACCCCTTCGCTTCGCGGCGCGTAGCGGTGCGCCTCCTCGCAGACGAGGAGAATGGGTATCGCCCGGTCGCTCCATAGCGCCAAATCGAAGGTAAGTCGCCCCAACAGCGAGACGACCACGTTCAGGATTTCCCAGGGAACGCTCGAAATGTCGAGAATGGTGATCGGTTTGCCATCGACCGGCACGCGAAAAATCCGCGAGAGAATTTTCGACATGTTGTCGCGTACTGAAATGCCGCCGAACATGAAGGAGAAGCGGGCATCGTCTCTAAGTGCCCGCAAGCGGCTCTTCAGCCGTAAGTAAGGAGTGGCTTTGGTCGCCTTATCGAGGCGCCCGGCGGCCTCGTCGATCGAGGCGATGAGCTCTGACAGGCTGTAAGGCACCGGTGTGTCGACGGTAATCGGTGGCCCGTCGTCGTCGCGCCGGTAGCGTCTCTTCGCGGCGAGGATCAGATCGCGCAGAATGTTGGCGGCGCTGGGACGATCCGCCGCTGGCTCGCCGGTTCCGAGAACGATCTCCTCGATCTCCTCGAAATTCAACAGCCAGTAAGGAAGCTCGAGCGTCGTCGGGTCCAGCAGCTCCGCCATGTCGCCGAAGGCCGGCGCGTACTCGCCATGTGGATCGAGAAGCACCACATGGGCGTTGGGGTGCCGCTCGAGGATCGAGTGCAATATCAAGGTTACCGCGCAGGACTTGCCGGTGCCGGTGGTGCCAAGGACGGCGAAGTGCTTGCCTAGGAGATCATTCACGACGATCGAAGCGGGCAGGCTGCGGTCTTGGTGAATGGCGCCGATACGCATGGCGGCGGGCTCATCGCGGCTGTAGACCCGAGCCAGGTCCTCTGGCGTTGCCAGGTAAACGGAATCTCCCAAGGCAGGAAACACGGAAACGCCGCGCTTGAAGCCATTGGTCCCATTCCCGGCCTGCTGCGCGACCTCGCCCAAGACCTCGATCTCGACGATACTGATCTCGCTGTCTTGCCCTTCGTTCGACGGGGCCGGCACCGAAAGACCATTGATCAAGCCGAACACGGACGTTTCCAGGGTCTGCATCTTGACCATGCGCCCCTTTTGGATATCCGATAGCGACTGGCCGTCACCATTCAAGGAGTGAGGGTCCAGCAGTGTTATGATCTGTGAGCCCGAGACGCAAACGACGCGGCCGATCGCTTCTGCTCGTGCGGACATCTTTCTATCCTCTCCAGCCTCAAGCGGCACCAGCGGCCCCTCGCGGTCTCCCGGGCGCCCTCATGGCGCCGACGCTTTTGACCTATCGGACGAGGCTAGCGGCGGCGGCTCAAAATTCGGTTAATCGAACCGCCTCGGATCTGTGCCATTTTTGTGACGACGACGGCGATTTCTACCAGTTGAAGCTCTCGACGCTGTCAAAGGTGGCTGCTTCGCCGTTGTCGAAGTCGATGGTCCCGGAGTCATCGCTGAAAACAGCCGTGTCCGGGTCGTCGTTGCTGTCGAATTGTGTGCCGTCGTCGAAGGTAATCGTCCAATCGCCCGCATTGGTGAGATCGATGCTGTCCGAACCGGTGCCTCCATCGATCGTGTCGTTGCCGAGGCCCTGGCTGAGGTCGAAGGTGAAAGTATCGTCGCCGCCGCCGCCCTGAAGGATGTCATCACCGGCGCCTCCGACAAGGA
Source organism: Kiloniellaceae bacterium (assembly GCA_041552375.1). Classification (GTDB taxonomy): domain Bacteria; phylum Pseudomonadota; class Alphaproteobacteria; order Kiloniellales; family Kiloniellaceae; genus JAJFGK01. The sequence continues at coordinate 9,406 of JBFELD010000029.1, forward strand.
CATCGTTGCCCGAGCCACCGTCGATCGTGTCGTTGCCGAAGTCACCATAGAGTGTATCCGCGCCCTCGCCGCCGTCGAGGGTATCGTCACCGGATCCTCCGTAGGCGACGTCGTCGTCCTGCTGCCCCTGGATGAAGTCGTTGCCGGTACCGCCATAGAGGGTGTCGCTACCATGCCCGCCTTGCAGATGGTCGTCGCCGGAATTACCGAAGAGTGTGTCGTCCCCCTTCATGCCCTTGAGGTGGTCGTCGCCGGCGCCGCCGTCGATGACGTCGTCACCGCCGTTGTCACCATTGATATTGTCGTCCCCGCTGGTGCCCGTCGTATCGGGGGTGATGTTCGGATCGTCGTGGGTCTCCGCGACGTTCAAGGTGATCGCCGCCGTATCGCTCCCGCCCTGCCCGTCGGAGAGGTCGTAGGTGAGGTCGACCTGCCCGGTGAAATCCGTGTCGGGCGTAAAGGTCCAGGTGCCGTCGCCGTTATCGGTCAACGCGCCGTCATTGCCGCCGGCCACGTTGGCCACCGAGAGAGTATCACCATCAGGGTCGCTCGCGCCGGCAAGGAGATCGGCCTCTGAAAAGGTGATCGAGCCATCCTCGGCGACCATGAATGAGTGGTCTTGGGCATCCGGATCGCTGTTGGCCGGAGGCTCCGCAACATCGGCAATATCGATGGAAGCAGTGCCGGTATCGGTGCCGCCTTGGCCGTCACTCACGACATAGTCGAAGGCGGTCGTGCCATACCAGTCCGCATCGGGCGTGAAGGAAAGCGTCCCGTCGCCATTGTCGACCAAGGTTCCGTTCGACGGTTGCGTGAAGCTTTGAAGGGTCAAGGTATCACCGTCGATGTCACTATCGTTGCTTAGTAGATCAGCGACGTCGATCGTCAGCGTCTGATCTTCTTGACCCGTGAAGTTATCATCCCCGGCGACGGGGGCGTCGTTGACGGCGGTGACGTCGAGGGTTGCGGTGGCGCTGTCTGTGGTGGAGCCGTCGGAGACGGTGAAGGCGAACGCCAGGTCGTCGACGTTGAGGTCGGCGGCGGGGGTGAAGGTCCAGGTGCCGTCTGCGTTGTCGGTGAGGGTGCCGGCCGCGGGATCGACGCTGAGGGCGGAGACCGAGAGGCCGTCGCCATCGACGTCGCTGCTGGCCGCCAGGAGCTGGGCCTCGGTGATGGTGAGCGCGGTGTCCTCGGGGCTGGCGCCGAGGTCGACGTTGCCGGCGACGGGGGCGTCGTTGGTCGCTGGCTCTTCCGCTAGCATGAGAAATTCAGTTTGGTCTTGAGATGTTGGGCGCTGTAAGTCGGGGTTGGTCCGGGCGAGGAAATCTCCGTGGACGGTCATGTCCGAGAATTGAACGTAGTCGAGCCCGCTGAGGGCAACGTGTTTTCCGCTTGGGATATGGAGAATTTGATATTCGCTGGGCGCGCCTTCGGTCACGAAATATGCATCTCGGTCGCCGCCCGCTTGAAGTACGCCGTTTTGGAGCTTGCCAAAGGTAGGTGGAGGTTCCGCACTCGCGGTTCCACCGTTATCGCTATGGGGCCGAGCGGTGTCACTCTCTTCTGTAGCCTGGAAAGGTTGTCCTTCTGTGCGACTGCCATAATGGATATTAGGTGCACTGATATCTTCTTCGACGTTTCCGGAAGTTTGTTCGAAATCAACGGTATTGTGATCCCCAAGGGCCTTCTTCGGCGTCTCGGAGGGGAGGTAATCTTGAATGGCGTCCTCAGGGAGCGGATCGCCCTTTCCAACATCCTGTTCTTTAGCCATTTCAAACCTTCATGGTTTTGGCCCGAGCGGGATGAAAGCTGTCCGCCCATGATGTCCGGCACGACATTCGAGGGCTTCGGACAGCAACCTGCTCGCAGTCTGCGACCGACTTAGCAATTTTCTCAAAAAACATTAAAAAACTATTATAGAATCGCGTGACAACGAGTGGTGTTTTAGTAAAAATTTATAAAAAATTATGTAATTGAAAAATAATATTCATATTTACTTACATTTGGCTTTTCTTCTGGCGAGAAAGACTAGATGCTGGTCCGTTCGGAGGCGTTGCTTCAATCAAGGGAATGTCAATTGACAGACCCTCGCTAAATCAGGCTAAATTGCTCGCCTAATGGTTTTGCCTTTGTAGGCGAAATGAAAGCTAGGGAGAATGGGATGAAGCGCTGGAGGCGTCCGGTTATCAGAGAGATCCGGGTCGGAATGGAGATCAACCTCTACGTTTGTGCCGAGCTCTGACGGCCAAGCAGCTATTTCCTTCATGAATGTGGCGTGGTGAGCCGTGATCCGTGTGCTCGTTCTCGGCGCGGCAGCGGGTGGCGGTTTTCCTCAATGGAACTCCAACAGCGAAGCTAGTCGGCGCGCGCGTTCAGGGGATCCGGCGGCATTGCCGGCGACGCAGGCCTCGATCGCCGTCAGCGCGGAGGGCGAACGTTGGTTTATCGTGAACGCGGCCCCCGATCTTCGCGAGCAGATAGGCCGTGAGCCGCTGCTTCA